>JAOUGG010000256.1 GCA_029857855.1 Acidimicrobiia bacterium
GGCGTGCAACTGGCGGTCGAGCTCGGATGCGCCTCGGTCGATCACTGCACCTACCTCACCGATGACGACATCGACTCCCTCGCCGGATCGACCACCGTGGCCACCCTCCTGCCGGCCGCCGACTTCTCCACCCGCCAGCCCTATCCCGACGCCCGGCGGCTCATCGATGCCGGAGCCACTGTGGCCATCGCCGCCAACTGCAACCCCGGTTCGAGCTACACGACCTCGATACCGTTCTGCCTCGCCCTTGCGGTTCGCGACATGAACATGACAAGCGACGAAGCGCTCGCCGCGGCCACCGTCGGCGGGGCGACCGCGCTGGGTCGGGCCGATGTCGGTCGTCTCTCCCCCGGCTCACTCGGTCACGTTGTTGTCCTCGACGCCCCATCGCACCATCATTTCGCCTACCAGCCGGGCCAGAACTTGATCCGGCAAACGATCGGGCCATACGGTTGAGCGGTATTTTCTCCAACCGCATCCAAGAATGCTTCCTCGACGAAAGCCAAGACTGTGTCGGCAACCATGATGAACAACAAACCCGCGCTCGATATCTCGGACGACGTCTTCGGACGCCTTCGAACCCTGAACATCGGAGCTGCCGTCCTGCACCTGGTTTCCGGGGTGGCGATGATCGTGCTGGGCAACGACTTCTCGTTGCCTGTCTCACTGTTCAACCTCGCCGGGCCGCCGGGGACGCCCATCTCGGAGGGCTTTCTCGAGGAACTGTGGCAGGTTCCCCTGGCCCCGATGACCGCGGCGTTCATGTTCCTGTCCTCGCTGTTCCATGTGCTCGTCGTTGTTCCCGGTGGGTTCGCCAAGTACAAGTCCGAGATCCGAAACGGGATGAACCGGTTCCGGTGGGTCGAGTATTCGTTCTCGTCGACGCTGATGATCATTCTGATCTCGCTCATCGTCGGCATCACCGACATCGCCGCCCTCATCGGCATCTCGGTGGCCAACGTGTCCATGATCCTCTTCGGCTGGGTGATGGAGGTTGCCAATCGCCCCGGTGAGCGCGTGTGGTGGTCCCCGTTCTGGTTCGGGTGCATCGCCGGCATCGCCCCCTGGCCGGCGCTCCTTTCCTACTTGACGCTGTCGAGCGAGGGTGAGGGCCCTCCCGGGTTCGTCTACGGGATTCTCGTCAGCATCTTCGTGCTGTTCAACTGTTTCGCCCTTGTCCAGTGGCTGCAGTATCGGGGGGTCGGCCGATGGGCCGACTATGTGGTCGGCGAGCGGACCTACATCATTCTCAGCTTCGTGGCCAAGAGTGCCCTCGCCTGGCAGATTTTCGCCAACACGCTGATCGACTAGCTCGATCGCCATCGACTAGCTCGATCGCCATCGACTAGCTCGATCGCCATCGACTGGCTCGATCGCCATCGACTGGCTCGATCGCCATCGACTAGCTCGGCGGATCGCCCGCACACCTCCTACCGATCGTGTGCTGGTGATCGGCGTCCCCCGGGACTACCCTTCCACTTGGGCCCTGTCGGTGGGCCTCCGGTCCGCGGGAAGGGCAAAGCCCAGCCGATCGCTCGAAACATGCAATCCGAACATCCTCTTTCAGCTCGCCGGTGCGGACATCGGGCCTCTCACGAAAGGGGCTGTCATGCCTTCCATTCCTCTTCCCGAGCACGCCTCGATCGAGCATCTCAAGAAGCAGGCGAAGCTGGTGCAGCAACTGGTCCGCTCCGGTGACGACGGAGCCCTGGCCATGATGCGGGAGTTCCACCCCCGCTCCGCCGAACTCAGCCGGTCGCCCGACGGTCTCGACGCCTTCGCCCGATCCGACGCCCAGCTGATGGTCGCCCGCCTCTACGGCTTTGCCAGCTGGCCCAAACTGCGGGATGCGGTTCGGTTGGTACGGGAACACACGAGATCCGACCCGGCCGACATCGACACCGGGTCCGACGCAGGCTCGGCTGCGAACTCGGTCGATCGATTCGTCGCGCTCGCCTGTGTCAGCTACAACCCGGTCGACGTGCAGGCTCGACTGGTGGAGGCTGCGGCGATGTTCGCCGCCGATCCCTCCCTGGGCACCGGCTCGATTGCATCCATGGCCGCCACCGGGCACCATCGGCAGTTGGCCGAACAGCTCGAGGCCGACATCGACGCCGCCCGGCGACCCACCGGTCCGAACGGCTGGCCGCCGGTGCTGTACACCGTCTATTCCCGGGTGGTGTCCGAACGCGACGACTGCTCGGCCGTGGAAACCATCCGGTTGCTGCTCGCACACGGCGCTGATCCCAACTCCGGGTTCCTGTGGCGCGGGCTGGTGCCTCCCTTCACCGCCCTGACCGGAGCGCTTGGTTGGGGTGAAGGCGATCAGCCTCCCCATCCCGATCGTGACCGACTCGTCCGGGTCCTTCTGGATGCGGGAGCGGACCCGAACGACGGTCAGGGGCTTTACAACAACGGCTTGGCCGGAACCGCGCACGACGACCCGACCCACCTCCGGCTGCTGCATGGCCACGGGCTCGGCCAGGATCGCAACGGACCGTGGTACCAGCGGTTCGGCGATCGGCTCGCCGCACCCGATGAGCTCCTTCACGACGAGCTGGCTGTCGCCGCCTGGCGGAACCTGCCGAACCGGCTGCGGTTCCTCGTCGGCCTCGACCTTGATCTCGACCGTCAGTCCGGCCGTGCCGGGCGAACGCCGATGGAACTTGCCGTCGAGCAGGGCCACGACGACATCATCGAGATCCTCCGGTCGGCCGGTGCCGCCGGCGTCGCCAGGTGAGCCCGCATGCGTGGCGGTCGGTTGTGGCCGGCCGCCGCGTCGTGGAACACTCGGAGACATGAACGACTCCCTGGCCCCCGGCCTTCGCGGCTCAGCCCGCTACACGGTCACCGACGACATGTCGCCGCCGCATCTGCCGGTGAAGGTCTTGTCGACCCCCGACATGATCCGCCTCATCGAACAGACCTGCCTGGTCGGCGTCCAGGAGTATCTCGACGACGGCCAGACCACGGTCGGCATCCACGTGTGCGTCAGCCACGCCGCCTCGGTCGCATCGGGACGGGAGGTCGAGGTGACCTACGAGCTCACCGAGCGTGATCGCCGCAAGCTCACGTTCGAAACGCAGGTCACCAGTGGTGACGACGTGGTGTCCGAGGGCACCCATCAACGATTCGTCGTGTCCTGAGGCGCCGACATGGCCTATGACCGCGAACTGGCCGAGCGGATTCGGAGTGCGCTGGCCCATCTGCCTGTCGTTGAAAAGAGCATGTTCGGAGGCTTGTCGTTCATGGTGAACAACAAGATCGCCGTCACGGCCAACACCCACGGTGATCTCATGGTTCGCTGCGACCCGGCCGAGGTCGAGAAACTTGTGAACGAAGAGGGCGCCGAGTGGCCGCGCTCGAGTTCAACGAGAAGGCGACCGGGTGAGCACCAACCAGCAGAATGCGAGCACACCCCGGTAGTGCTCGCGGTACTGGCGTTCGCGCTCGGCGGCGAAGGCCTCGGCGACCGGTGATCCGACCGACCGGACTCCGGCCACCCAACCGCCCTCGAAGGCATCCCACTCGTCTTGTGTGGAGAGGTCGGCGGCGAGCACCGTCCACCCGGCGGCCTCCGCCAGAGCGGCCAGCCCGCCGGCACTGGTCGGTTGCTCACCGAGGTTCGTCAGACACCAGGCGTCGGGTTCGGTCTCCCACACCCCGTCGCCCACCAGCGCAATGCCGCTCGCCGCCAGGTTGGCCAAACGGGCGAACTGGGCGGCCGGCCCACCGAACGCGTGTGACACGCCCACCGCGATGGCGGCGTCCACCGGTTCGCACCAGGTGGCGGCGTCGCCGACCTCGAAGCGAACCCGGTCACCGAGCCCGGCCTCGGCCGCCGACGTACGGGCCGCCGTCACGGCGTCGGCGTCGGCGTCGACCCCGGTGACCGCAACGCCGTCGAGCCGCACAGTCACCAACCGGGCCAACCCACCACGACCGCACCCGAGGTCGACCACCGATCGGACTCCCCGGCGACCGAGCTCGTCGACCAACGCCCGGGCCCGGTCATCACCCAGCGGAGCGTTGAACCGCAGGGCATCGGATCCGGCTCGAAACAGCGTCGCCCGGTCGTCGTCGGAGAGATCCATGCCGTGACGGTAGCCGCAGGCTCTCAAGGCGGGCGGCGAATTCGCCTCCGAAGATGCTGCCGTTGGCGGCTCGCCCGACTCGGACGGCCATCACTATGATGGGCCGGCGACGCCAAAGGAGAAGGCAGCGGTGAACGACCCCAACAGTCAGCATGTACTCGTCGTCGGCGGCGGAACGATGGGGGCCGGCATCGCTCAGAACCTCGTGCAGATCGGCTGTCCGGTCACGGTGCGGGAGACATCGCCGGAGGCGGCCGAGGCTGCGCTCGCCAGGGTGACCGAGGGGCTGAATCGGGCTCACCGCAAGGCCGACGATCCGGCGTCGCTTGTGGCCGCCGACCTGGCCCGCCTCGACGTGGTCGAGGCGCTCCCCGAGGCCGAACCGTCGCTCGTCATCGAGGCCGTTCCCGAACTGGTCGACCTCAAAGCAGCCGTGCTGGCGGAGCTGTCCGAGCGGTACCCGACCACGCTGCTGGCCACCAACACCAGTTCGCTGTCGATCACCGACCTTGCCGCCGACGTCTCGGCGCCCGAACGGTTCATCGGGATGCACTTCTTCAACCCGGTGCCGGTGTCGTCGCTGGTCGAACTGGTCGTCGGCGAGGCGACCGACGGGGCCACCGTCGATTCGTCGAAACAGTGGGTGGAGCGGCTCGACAAGACCGCCATCGTCGTCAACGACTCCCCCGGGTTCGCCACCAGCCGGCTCGGTCTGGCCCTCGGGCTCGAGGCGATTCGCATGGTCGAACAGGGTGTTGCCGACCCCGAGGATATCGATCGGGGGATGGAGCTCGGCTACAAACATCCGATGGGGCCGTTGCGGCTGACCGACCTCGTCGGGCTCGACGTTCGGCTCGGGATCGCCGAGCACCTGGCGGCGACGCTCGGCCCCCGTTTCGAGCCGCCCGATCTGCTGCGGCAGATGGTGGCCGACGGGAAGCTGGGTCGCAAGTCGGGCCAGGGGTTCTACTCGTGGAGCTGATCACCGTCGAACGACGCCCGGGGATCCTGCTGGTGGGCCTCGACCGACCCGAGAAACGTAACGCACTCGACCAGGCAATGGTGGACGAACTCGACATCGTTCTGTCCGAGGCCAACCGGGCCGACCCGGCCGTGCTCGTGCTCCACTCGACCAGCCCCGGCATGTTCGTGGCCGGAGCCGACATTGGCGAACTGATCGAACGAGACGCCGACGACGCCCTGCGGGCCATCAACGCCGGACTCTTCGAACGA
>JAOUGG010000257.1 GCA_029857855.1 Acidimicrobiia bacterium
GGCCACTGGCTGATTCTCACCGGCTGCCGCAAGGGGCTGGTGCCCCGGGCGCTGGAGCGTGAGGGGCCGGCGGTGGCCGAGCGGGCATTGCGGGGGCTGGTCGACAGGTTCGGTCCGGCCAACGTCGCAGTCGAGTTGTGGGATCACGGCGGGCCGCTCGACAGCGCCCGCAACGACGCCCTGGCCCGCCTCGCCCTGGCCGTCGGGTCGGGCCTTGACGTAGTGGCCACCAACAACGTGCACTACGCGTCACCGGCTCGCCGTCGCCTGGCCACAGCCATGGCCGCGGTGCGGGCCCGCCGATCACTCGACGAGATCGAGGGGTGGCTGCCGTCGGCCGCCGGCGCTCACCTCCGCTCCGGCGACGAGCAGGCCCGACGCTTTGCCCGCTACCCCGGGGTGGTGGAGCGGGCGGCCGAACTGGGTTTGGCCTGTGCGTTCGATCTGTCGCTGGTGGCCCCCAACCTCCCGCCCTTTCCCTGTCCCGACGGCCTGAGCGAGATGGGCCTTCTGCGGCAGTTGGTGGAGGAGGGCGGCGTGCGTCGCTACGGGCCTCGGTCGTCGAACGACGAGTTCACCGTCAAGGCCTGGGTCCAACTCGACTCCGAACTCGACCTGATCGAACACCTGGGATTCCCCGGCTACTTCCTGGTGGTGTGGGACATCGTGGAGTTCTGCCGCCGCAACGACATCCTGTGCCAGGGGAGAGGCTCGGCCGCCAACTCGGCGGTCTGCTACGTGCTGGGGGTGACGAAAGCCGACGCGGTCAAGCTCGGTCTGCTGTTCGAGCGGTTCCTGTCGCCGGAGCGTGACGGCCCACCCGACATCGACCTCGACATCGAGTCCGACCGTCGGGAGGAGGCCATCCAGTACGTCTACGATCGTCACGGCCGCCGCCATGCGGCCCAGGTGGCCAACGTCATCAGCTACCGTCGTCGCTCCGCGATCCGGGATTCGGCCAAGGCGTTGGGTTACAGCCCGGGGCAGCAGGACCGGTTCGCCAAGTCCATCGAACGGTGGGGTTCAGCGGCGACCAACGACGACGAGCTGCCCACCGACGTGATCGAGTTGTCGGCCGAGTTCGAGACCCTGCCCCGCCACCTCGGTATCCACTCCGGGGGCATGGTGATGTGCGATCGGCCGGTGATCGAGGTCTGCCCCGTGGAGTGGGGGCGGATGGAGAACCGCACCGTCCTCCAATGGGACAAGGACGACTGTGCCGCAGCAGGGTTGGTCAAGTTCGACCTGCTCGGCCTCGGCATGTTGTCGGCCCTGCACTACACCACCGATCTTGTGGCGGAGCACCACGGGGTCGAGATCGATCTGGCCGACCTCGACCAGTCCGACGCCGTCTATCGCATGCTGTGTCGAGCCGATTCGATCGGCGTGTTCCAGGTGGAGTCCCGGGCCCAGATGGGCACCCTGCCCCGCCTCAAACCCCGCACCTTCTACGACCTCGTGGTGGAGGTGGCACTGATCCGCCCCGGGCCGATCCAGGGCGGCTCGGTCCACCCCTACATCCGCCGTCGTAATGGCCTCGAACCGGTGACCTACCTCCACCCCCTCCTCGAGAACGCCCTGGAGAAAACGCTGGGGGTGCCGCTGTTCCAGGAGCAGCTGATGCAGATCACGATCGACGTCGCCGGGTTCTCGGCCGGTGACGCCGACGAGCTGCGCCAGGCCCTGGGGGCCAAACGGTCGCGCCGGCGTATGGAGCAGTTGCGGGAGCGGTTCGAGGCCGGATCCGCCGAGCGGGGAGTACCGGCCGAGACCATCGGGAAGATCTGGAACAAGCTGGCCGCCTTCGCCAACTACGGATTCCCGGAGAGCCACTCGATCAGCTTCGCCTACCTCGTCTACGCCTCGTCGTGGCTGAAACTGCACTACCCGGCGGCTTTTTGCGCCGGGTTGTTGCGGGCTCAGCCGATGGGGTTCTACTCGCCCCAGTCGCTGACCCAGGACGCCCGCCGTCATGGGGTGCCGACGTATGGTCCGTGCGTCAACACCTCGTTGGCGGAGGCGTCGCTGCAGGAGCTGCTACCGGGCGACGAGCCGCCCCGTGTGATCGTGGCCGGCGGTACCTTGTCGGCCGCCGAAACCGAGGCCGCGGCGGCCGAGATTCTGGCCGAACGCCGGGATCAAGGTTGGGCGGTGCGGTTGGGGCTCGACTCGGTGCGCAGCGTCGGTGACGAGGTGGCCGAGCGCATCGCCGCGGCCCGGGCCGCCGGCGGGACGTTCGTATCGATCGAGGATGTGGCCCGCCGGGCCGACGTCGGGCAGAAGGCTCTGGAGGCTCTGGCCACCGCCGGCGCCTTCGACTGCTTCACCCTCCCCAAGTCTGGTAGCAAAAAGCGAGGTGACACCTCGCTTTTTGCTACAAATCTTGGACGACGGGAGGCGTTGTGGGAGGCGGGGGCCATCGCCCAGACCGGGCCGGGGCAGTTGGAGGGCATTGTCACCGGTACCACCGCCCCTCAACTCCCCGGCATGGATGAACACACCGAGGCGTTGGCCGACCTGTGGGCCACCGGTGTCACGTCGAACCATCCCACCGGGTTCCTCCGAGACGATCTGGAGGAGCGGGGGGCGACTCTGGCCTGCGATCTCACCAAGCTCGATCACGGGTCCAAGGTGGTGGTGGGCGGGGTGGTCACCCACCGTCAGCGCCCGGCCACCGCCTCGGGCACCACCTTCCTCGGCCTGGAGGACGAGACCGGGCTCATCAACGTGGTGGTGTCGGTCGGCTGCTGGACCCGGTATCGACGGGCGGCCCGCAGCTCACCCGCCCTGCTGGTGAAGGGTCGGCTGGAGCGCCACGACGCCGCCGTGAACATCGTGGCCGAGAAACTCGAGCCGCTGGAGGTCGGGCGGATACCCCGCAGCCGCGACTTCCGCTGAGTGCAATCGAGTCGGAGTTCGAGCCCGAAACGAGCGTCCGCTAGGGTGGCCGACCATGGCTGACGCAGTGCTGCTCCTCCATGGTTTCGCCACCTCGGCCCGCCGCACCTGGGCCGAGCCGGGCTGGATCGATCTGTTGACCGAGGGTGGGCGAGCGGTCATCGCCCCTGATCTGCTCGGCCACGGAGAGGCCGAAAAACCGCACGATCCCGAGGCCTACGCACAAGTTGAGGAGCTGGTGGCGAGCCGCCTCCCGAGTCGTCCCGTCGACGCCATCGGCTACTCGGCCGGGGCCCGTATCCTGCTGGCCCTGGCCGTCGAGAATCAGGACCGCTTCGAGCGCCTCGTGATCGGCGGGCTGGGCGGTCGGCTTCTCGAACGGCGGGACGGTAATCCGGTGCTCGGCGCCATTCAGGGGGAGGCCGATTCCGGCGACATCGTGGCCCAGCGATTCCACACCATGGCCACCTCGGACGGCAACGATCCTGTCGCCCTCGCCGCCTTCGCTCAGCGGACCCAACCCCGCCTCGACGCCGAACACCTGGCCACCATCACCATCCCGACCCTCGTCATCATCGGCGACCAGGACTTCGCTGGTCCGGGTGAACCGTTGGCCGACGCCCTCGGCAACGGCCGGGTCGAGACCCTTCGCGGCGTCGACCACTTCGGGCTGCCCAGGTCGTTCGACTTCATGGACAAGGCGTTCAACTTCCTCGGTGTCGACCCCATGGGCTGACGCCGCGGATTGATCGCCCTGATGGCAAACTGGCTACGTGCTAGGGATCCAGTGCGTGAGCGACGGGAACGAATCCGCCGATGGAGGCCGGTCGGAATGACGCTCACGACCCGAACTGTGGCCACGGGTCCCGATCGTCCCGATCTCTTCGAGGTGGAGTTCGGTAACGAGCTGCTGTCGGTGAAGCTTCTCAGCCTGGGAGCGACGCTGTGGGATGTGCGTCCCACCAGCGCCGATCCGTCCCAGCCGGGCCTCTGTCTCGCTCTGCCCCGGGCCGAGGACTACTTCGGCAACGATAGCTATCTCGGGGTCACCGCCGGACCGGTGGCCAACCGGATCCGCGGCGCCCGCTTCGAGCTCGACGGCCGACGGTACGACCTGGAGCCCAACGAAGGGCCGAATCAGCTGCACGGCGGGCCGACCGGCTTCAGCCACAAACCCTGGGATGCGGAGACGGTCGTCGATGACGACGGCGTCACCCGGGAGGTTCGGTTCATGCTCCACCGCCCCGATGGGGAGGGTGGCTATCCGGGCAACCTCGACGTCATGGTCGGCTACCGCCTGGAAGGCTCCCGGCTGCGTTATCGGTGGACCGCATCGGCCGACGCGCCGACCCCGGTTTCTCTCACCAACCACGCCTACTGGAATCTGTCCGGGTCACCGACCATCGCCGATCATCGGCTGTCCGTTCCGTCACACCGACTCGTCCAACTCGACGAGGCCTCGATTCCGACGGGCGTCATCGTCGACGTCGAGGGCTCACCGTACGACCTCCGGGCCGCCACCGACGTCGGCGCCGTGATCGACGCGATCGATGGAGCCGGAATCGACCGGTGCTACGTCCTCGGTGACGCCTCGGGACTGGACGGCGAACCGGCGGTCCTGTCCCACCCGGCATCGGGGCGTCGAATCGAGGTGACCACGACCATGCCGGGACTCCAGGTGTACACGGGCCAGCACCTCGACGGTTCGGCTCGATCCGATGGCTTTCAGCGTCACGCCGGCCTCTGTCTCGAGACCCAGCATCTGTCCGACGCGGTCAACCAGCCGACGCTTCCGAGCTGCATCGTGATGCCGGGCCGGCCGGTCGAACACATCACCGACTACCGATTCACCCTGTAGGGCGTCGGGCCCGACTATCGGGACGGTCGACCCTGGAGGAGGACCCGGGTTCCCTGATTGACGTCGGGTGGAAGCTCCCAGACCCGATTGTCGCCTGAGATCGGAGTGTCGGCAGAGCCGACCGATCGAAGGTCGGGAACCAGCGCCGGTTCGTCGACCTCCATCGACAGCTGCAGCACGCGGCCCGGCCGATCGGCCAACCACTGGCGGTATTGATCGAGGGCGGGCTTGATGAGGCGCAGGGTCCACGGTCCCTGTTCGAGCACGGTGAAGTCGCCCTCGTGGTCCGTTCCCTGGTCGGCCACCGTCATGGCCAACGGGCCGCTTAAGAGCTTCGTGGCGGCGTCGAGGTCGGCGACCAGGTGTTTGATCAGGGTCAACGTCGGCAGGTCGGCCTGCATGCTCGGGGGCAGCGGCAGCGGATCCTCCCAGTCGGCGTCACCGCCGGGCTGAGCCAGCTGGATCACGATGCCATGGCTCTGCTTCGGGTGAAGGAACGCCTCTTTCCAGGTCGGGCTGTCGAGCTGTTCGTTGACGATGCCGTAGCCCGCCGCGTTGGCCT
>JAOUGG010000258.1 GCA_029857855.1 Acidimicrobiia bacterium
CCAGATTCTCGTCGACAGTCAGCTCGGCGAATATGCGTCGACCCTCCATCACCTGGGCGATACCACCTCGAACGATGTTGGATGGGTTCGAGTGGGTGATATCGGTGCCGTTCCACGTGATCGAGCCCTTGGTCACTTCGCCTTCGTGGACTGACAGCAGCCCGGTTATCGCACGTGAGGTCGTCGTCTTACCCGCCCCGTTGGAGCCGAGTAGGGCCACGATCTCGCCGTCGGGAACCTCAATCGAGAGGCCTCGTAGAACCAGGATTACTTCGTTGTAGACAACCTCGAGGTTGGCGACTTCGAGCACTGAATCTCCTCAACAGTGGGGGTGGCCGGGGGCCGCTCGATCTCGTTGCCGAGTCGAACGGCCCCCAAACACCTACCTAGTGGAACAACCGATCAGCCGCTGGGGGTGATGCAGGGACCGTCGAAGACGTAATCTGCAGCCACGCTGCCGACGTAATCCTTCTCCAGCGGGATCATGCCGGTGCTTCCCGGGTTCTCCGGGGTGTAGTCGCCCATCGGGATCAGGTTGAACGCCTCGGCATCCACGTCGTAGATCCAGCTCGAGCGGACGACGGCTTCGTTGTAGTCCGCCGGCCAGGACTGATTGGCCGACAGGCCGCCGAAGTCGACTTCGATTCCGGATCCGGCGAGCGCCACCATGTTGGCTCGGGTCATATCACCACCGTCGATGGCAGCCCGGATCAGCGTCTCGGTCATCATGCCTTCGATCCAACCGGTCGAGTACACGTCCGAGATGCTGAGCTCGGGTCGACGAGCGACCATCTCGGTCACCAGGCGGTCCATCTCGGGAATACCCGGGGTGGCCCACGAGGCGTAGTAGCCCGACTGGAAGTAGTACTGATCGAACTCACCGGCGAAGTCGCTGGTCAGCATGACCGGATAGCTGAACGACGGGCTGTTGCCCGACCAGAGGCCGTCATAGCCTTGGGAAACGGCGTTGCCGAAGATGTCGAGAAGCTCACCGGGGGTGAGTGTGGTCCACACCATCGTGGCACCGGAACCGACAAGCTCGGCGATGACGCCGGTGCGGTCGTCGCCGGCAACCTGGCTGGTCCCGTCATAGACGATGGGAATACCAAGCTCTTCGGCGGCGATCTTGGCACCTGCGGCGCCGTCTTCACCGTATTCGCCGGGTCGGCTGAGAATGGCGAGCGAGGGCTCCAGGCCCTGCTCCTCTGCATAGCCGGCCAACCACTCGACGCCGTTCATCGACTCGATGCAGTAGGTGGTCTGCTTCTCCAGAATGGCCGCACCGAATTCGGGGTCCGGCCACAGCGAGGCCCAGCTCAGGGGGATGACGAGGACGTTGTCCTCGGCCGCCTGGGCTGCGATCGCGGCGGTGATCGGAGAACCGGTGTTCTCGGTGATCATCAGCACGCCGTCTTCGGACTCCTGAGCGAACTGCTCGTAGTTCTGGATGCCGACATCGGTGGCATAACCACTGTCGATGACCACGGGTTCGACGGTCCAACCCTCGTAGCCACCGGCCTCGTTGAAGGCCTCCCAGTACACCTGTTGGGCGGCGACGATCTCCGACACCAACGAAGCAAACGGGCCCGACAGGTCGGCGTTGAGGCCGACCCGGATGACCTTGTTCTCGGCATCGACGCCGAAGTCGGTTGCGACCTCACCACCGCCGCCTTCGTCCATGGCCTCCGTGGAGTCGGTTGTGTCGTCCATCGCCTCGGTGGTGTCGGTTGTGTCCTCGGTTGAGGTGTCATCTTCCACGGCGGCTCCATCGTCGCTGCCTCCACAGGAGGCGGCGATCATGGCGAACACCAGGAAGATCGTCAATAAGTATCGGATCTTTTTCATTGCTTTGCTTCTCCCCTTCCGGGATATGGAGGGCCCGTTGTGGACCTCTCGTATTTCCTCAGAGATTGATTGGTATACCAGGTCATCCGGCTCCGGATCTGTCACCCGCACTGTTCGGAACCGAGATGTCAGCAATCAGTAACTGAAGGGCCACCCCTTCCAGTAGTTGCGAATCCTGATCCAGATTCCGAACAAGCCGAGTGGCTCAAAGATCATGAACAGAACGATGAGCACACCGAAGATCACGAAGTTCCAAAGGAACACGCTCATCGGCCACCCGGGCGACGCCGGCGTCAGAGAGATCGGTCCGAAGTCTCCAGAGCCACTGGTCAACATCAGATTGGCGAAGCTGGCAACGATGCCCTCGCCGGCCACCTGATCGCCAAGCCATTCGGTGAATCGCTTGACCACCTCGGGCGTCAGCTCCACAAAGATCGTGCCGAGAATCGTGCCGGCGATCGTGCCAGCACCGCCAATCAACAGGATGGCGATGAAGTCGACCGAGAGGAACAGCGACCATTGGACCGGGGCGACCCGACCGTTGTATGAGGCGAACAGCGCACCACCGATACCGGCGTAAAAGGAGCTGATAGCGAAACCGATCCGCTTGTACTTCTGCTCGGGCACCCCCATGACCTCGGCCGCTATGTCGCGGTCGCGGATGGCGGCCAATGCTCGGCCCGTGCGGCTGCGGATGATGTTCTTGGCGGCGATGGCGAACAGGATGAACAGGGCGGTCAGGAAGAAGAACTGCTTTTGTTCTTCCGAGAGATGGATCAACCCGAACCAGGTGCCGTCGGAAGTCATGTCGACGAGTGGCGTCTCTTCTTTCCAGAATCTGAGCTGGAGTTCGGGCCAGGTGCGGCCTGACTCGAAGTCACCGGCAAACTCAGGCAACATCCGTCCGAGGTGCAGCCCGATGAAGACCAATCCGATGGTGGCGATCGCCAGATACAAACCTCGCACCCGAACGGCAGCCGGCGACACCAGCATGCCGACCAGTGCGGCGGCAACACCGGCGGCGGGCAACCAGATCCACATGGGCAGCCCGAGGCCGCAGACGCCGGCCTGATCGAGTACGCCCAACTCCTCGTGGAACGGTACACACGCGGTCACTCCGTCGCCCGGACCACCCAGAGCGACGGCCATGTAGGCGCCGACTCCCATGAAGAAGGCGTGGCCGATCGAAACCTGACCGGTTACACCGACCAGGATGGTGAAGCCGAGCGCGGCGATCCCGAGGGTGATCATGTTGGTGACAGGGTTCAACCAGGTGCCACCGAGGAAGAATTCGGGGATCGCGCCGAGAACGGGGGCACCGAGCGCAGTGAGCACAGTGGCGAGGAGCAGCAGCGCCATCGCCACCTTCTGAAAATAGGTGGGCAGGATGGCGGCGTCTTGTTCGTAGGCGGTACGAAGCAGAGGTCGACGAAACATGAGTAGCTCACACCCTCCGAATCTCGGGAGTACCGAACAGGCCGTAGGGTCTCACCACGAGGACGATCAGCATGACCAGATAGGGCACGATCGTGGAGTAGCCCGACCCGAGGATACTGTTGTATTGGGACAGATACTGACCGGCGAACACCTCGGCCAGTGCGATCATGACCCCGCCGTAGATAACGCCGATGACCGAGTCGAGCCCGCCCAGCACGATCACCGGAAGCACCCGGAAGGCCAGTACGGGGTGGATCTCCTGGCTGACCGATCCCCCGGGTGGGAAGGGGGCCATACCGTACGCGATACCTGCCAGCGCAGCGAGCGCCACGCCGAGGGCCCAGGCGATGGCGAACACCCGCCCGACGTTGATGCCCTGGGCCATTGCCGCCTCCTGATCGAAGGCGACGGCCCGCATGGCCACACCGAATCGTGACCGGTAGAAGAAGAACACGACCAGCCCGGCGATAAGCGCCATGATGGCGGCGGCCACGTAGGACTTGGGGATCAGGGCGTCGGCAACGGTCCAGGCCTCGGCGCCCCACGGAACCCCGAGGCTTCGACCCTCGAGGGCCGTGGCGTCGATGTTGAAGGGGCGGATGGCGAACTCGAGGCCCAGCGTGATGACCGCCATGGCGAACAGAGGTTGGCCGATCATCGGCCGAATGGTGAGCCGTTCGACCACCAACCCAAGGATCGCCGCGATGATCAACGTGAAGATGAGGTTGCTGAGCCAGACGCCGATCGACGGGGTTTCACCCTCGGGCCCGGCGAGCGGATTCCCGAACGGCAGGAACGGGAGGCCGCGATCGGCGATCAGGATCGACATGAACATGGCGCCGGCCATCGACAGGGCGCTGGCGGCGAAGTTCAAGACCTGAGTGCCCTTGAAGATGATCACGAAGCCGAGGCCCATCATGATGTACACCGCGCCGAGGGCGAGGGCCTTGACCAGGGTTTGTATGAACGTGGTTACGTCCACGATGTGACTACCTCCATCGATACGGTGCTCAGAGCAGAGCCCACCGGTTCGGTGCTGTTCAGTTCCGGCCGGCCCATCAGTACATCGAGTCCACGAGTTCGCCGAACGCGTCGAGCATCGCCGACCGCTTCAGCTTCTGGGTGGCGGTGAGCTCACCGTCCTCGTGGTCCAGCTCCTTGGGAATCATGCGGAAGTACTTGACCTGCTCCACCCGGGCGAATTTCTCGTTGGTCTCATTGACGATCCCCTGTACCAGCTCCATGACCTCGGGACGGTCGGTGAGATCCCGGTAGGTGGTGTAGGGGATGTTCTTGCGCAATGCCCAATCGCCGACCGTGTCGAGTTCGATACCGATCAGCGCCGTCAGGTACTTGCGGCCGTCACCGATGATCATGGCCTCCTTGATCATGGGGGAGGCCTTGAGGCTGTTTTCGATCTCGGACGGGGAGATGTTCTTGCCGCCGGACGTGATGATGATGTCCTTCATCCGGTCGACGATCTTGACGTGGGTGCCGTCGACCCACTCGGCCACATCACCGGTACGGAGCCAGCCATCTTCGGTGAAGGTTTCGGCCGTCTTGTCGGGCTTGTTCCAGTAGCCCTTGAACACGCCGGGGTGCTTCGACTGGACCTCGCCAGTCTCCTCGTCGATCCGCAGCCCGGTACCGGGGTATGGTTCGCCGACGGTACCGAGTTTGAGGCGCCCGGGGTAGTTGCAGGTTGCCACGGCGCTGTTCTCGGTCATGCCGTAGAGCTCGAACACATCGATACCGATGCCCATGAAGAACTCGAGCACTTCGGGCGCGATCGGTGCAGCCCCACTCGCCGCCCGGCGGCAGTGGCGCAAACCGATCCGTTCCTGGAGCGGACGGAACACGAGGGGGTAGAAGATCCAGTTCAGCACCCGGCTCTTGGTGGTGTGTTTGCCACCGTTGGCCACTTTTTCCTTGCCGACAGTGGTTGCCGCCTTCAGGCCCATGTTCAGGACCGCCCGCTTGAACCGACTGGCGTCGCTGCCCCGAATCAGGACACCGGCGTGAAGTCGC
>JAOUGG010000259.1 GCA_029857855.1 Acidimicrobiia bacterium
CCACCGGTAGATCGGTTCGGTTCAGCACCTCATCGACCAGCGACGAGCCGAAATGGCCCTGCACCGCATCGGTTCCGGCACCGAGGGCGATGACCCCGTACCCGAGACGGGACTGGGCGATGATCTCGATGGCGGCGGTGGCGTCGTCGATGCCCGGATCGAGCTCCGCCACCTCGAACTCCCGCCCGTACAGCACGTTGCCCATCACGTCGATGTTCGGTCCGGCGCCGTTACTCCGGACGGCCAGAACGGTGGCCGCCAGATCCGGTGGCCAGGCAAAGTGCACGATCTGGGCGGCGACGATCGAATTGGCCTCCGACGCGGAGGGGAGCAGGATCCGGTTGTTGCGGATCAACAGGTTGCTCTCGAGCGCCCGTTCCCGAGCCAGACGCTCCCGTTCGGCGACCGAGCCCTCGAGACCCCGACTGAACACCCGCAGCCCGATCGAGGCCAGCAGGGATGTCACGAGCGGGATCATCACGATCATGGTGAACGACGTCTGGTTGAACACCCCGAGCGAGAGGCCCACTGTGGCGATGATGATCTCGAGCGCTCCCCGGGCGTTGAGCCCGGATCCCAACACGAAACCCTCCTGGGTGGTCAGGCCACCGAGCTTCGCCCCGAGGAATGCGCCGGCGAACTTGAGCCCCAGAGCCACCAGGAGCAGTACGAGGGCCCAACCGAGTGCCGAGCCCCGTAGCAGCGAAAGGTCGAGCCGCAGCCCGGCGGTGGCGAAGAACAGCGGGGCGAAGATGACCGAGGTCAGATCCTCGATGGTGTGTTCGGCGTCGACCTGTTGGTATCGGGAGCGGGCGAGCACCACGCCGGCCACGAAGGTTCCCAGCACGGCCTCCACCCCGAGGGCCTGGGTGATCACGCCGAAGGCCAGCATCGTGGCCAGGGTCACGGTCAACGCACCCCGCACGTTGTGGCCTTCGCGTCGCACGAGCCGGAGTGCGGCATCAACCAGCCGTTGCCCGACCGTGAGCGCACCGGCCATGAAGATTGCCAGCCCGCCGACGGTGGCCAGCACGTCGACCGCCGAAACGTGGCCGGATGCGGCCAGGCCGGCGATCACCCCGAGGATCACCCAGCCAACGAGATCGTTGGCCATCCCGGCGGCGATCGTGATCTGGCCGACGTCGCGGCGCATCAAGTTCAGATCACTCAGGATCTTGGCGATCACCGCCAGGGCCGATACCGCCACCGAGGCGGCGATGAACAGCGCGAACACGATGCGATCCGGGCGGGCGCCCTCGACGGCGCCGTAGAAGACCACCGGCATCAGCCAGCCCGCAACCAGCCCACCGACGAGCGGAACGACCACGCTGCCCGCCGTGACCAACGCCGCCGCCCGACCGAGACGCGTGATCAGGGCCAGATCGGTTTCGAACCCGGCGACCACGAGGAGGAAGGCCGCACTGAACCACGACACCGCCAGCAACATGGCCGATTGGGTCGCGGCGTGCTCGTCGGACGGAAGGAACCAGTCGAACAGTCGAGGGGCGACAACACCGAGAATGCTCGGACCGAGGATCAGGCCGGCCGACAGTTCACCGACCACCGACGGCAGGCCGAGACGGCGGGCGGCCGACCCGAGCACCCAGGCCACAGCGAACAGCGCCAGAAGTTCGGTCCAAAAGACCAACAGCTCGTGATGGCTGAGGCTTGTCAACATCGGTTGTTCAGCGGCTTCCCGAGCATCCCGTGCGGGACGCCCTCACTCTCAAGGGCCTAGCGGATTCGAGCCCAGGTGTACCTGGCCCTGAGCGGTGAGGCCCCGCGCGATGGGGCCTTGGCCGATGAGCCGTGTGATGGTGATGGGGTCTTGGCCGTTGAGCCGGTGATCCTCCCGAGCCCGAACAACCTGGACCCGACCTCCCTCAATCGACAGCGTAGCGCGCCAGCACAGGGGCGTGGTCGCTCGGCTTGCTGCCCTTCCGGGCGTTGCGATCGACGAGATCGAGGCGACATCGTTCAGCCAGCGGCAACGTCGAGAGGATGTAGTCGATACGCATCCCCTGGCGCTTGTGGAAGCGGCCGGCCTGGTAGTCGTAGTAGCTGAACAGGCCGGACTCGGGATACCGCTCGCGGAAGGTGTCGACCAGGCCCCAGTCGACGACATCGGCCAAGGCCGATCGCTCCTCGGGCGTGACGTGGGTCAGCCCCTCGAACGCCGCACGGTCCCAGACGTCGCGGTCGTCGGGTGCGATGTTCCAGTCGCCGGCCACGATCACGTTGGCCGCGGGATCGGCCGTGGCCTCGAGATGGGCCCGGAGACGCTTCAGCCACGCCAGCTTGTAGTGGTAGTGCTCGTGGCCGACCTCACGTCCGTTGGGAACGTAGACGCTGTTGACCCGGACCGGGCCGCAGGTGGCGGAGACGAGACGGGCGTCGGTGTCGGGCTCGATACCGTCGGCGAAACCGTCGACAACGTCGTCAATACCCAGGCGGGACAGGATGGCCACTCCGTTCCACTGACCCTCTCCGTGATGGGCCACCTCGTAACCGAGATCGGCGAAGACCTCGACCGGCACCGCGTCATTGGCAAGCTTGGTCTCCTGCAGGCACACGATGTCGGGCCCGACCTCGGCCAGCCACTGCTCGACCCGCGGCATGCGGGCGTTCAGCGAATTGACATTCCACGTGGCAACGAGCATCGTCTAAACCTACCGCTCCCGACCATCCGTGCCCGACGCGACGGCACCAGGCCGTTTACGATCCGACCGACATGGTGTCCTTTCTTTCCGTGCGCCCCAGCAAGGTAGGATCTGTCCGTGACCTCTCAAACATCCGGTGACCTCTCCGATCCTCAGGGTCCGAACTCCTGGTTCATTCAGGAGCTGTATCAGGAGTATCTCGACAACCCCCGATCCGTGCCGGTGGAGTGGCAGGAGATCTTCGCCCAGGGCCCTCCCGGAACGGTGGCCCCCAGCCCCCCCGCCGAAGGACGGACCGTCCGCCTCGACGAGGTCGAGCGGGCCGCCGCCCCATCTGCCGCTCAGCCGGCGACCGCGCCGACACCGACGACGGCCCCGCCGGCCGCGGAACCGACACCGACACCGGCCCCGCCGGCCGCGGAACCGACACCCGCACCGGCCCCGCCGGCCGCGGAACCGACACCCGCACCGGCCCCGGCCCAGCCGGCCGCTCCAGCGTCGGGCGGTGGAGGGTCGACGGCGGGAAACGGTAGCGGCGCCACGACCTCAGCCGCCACCGGCAACGCGACGGGCGGTGCCTCCGGCGACGGCAAGGGCGGTGCCGACAAGAAAGCCGCCGACACCGACGACGGCACCGAGACCGTCCCTCTGCGAGGGGTCTCGGCGCTTATCGCCAGCAACATGGAGGCCAGCCTCGAGGTACCGACGGCCACCAGCTTCCGGGAGGTCCCGGCCAAGCTGTTGGAGGTCAACCGCCGGATCCTCAACAACCACCTGGAACGTGTTCGGGGCGGCAAGGTCAGCTTCACCCACGTCATCGGCTACGCCGTGGTCTCGGCCATCAAGACGACCACTCCAAGCCTCAAGAACGCCTATCAGGTCGACGACAACGGCAAGCCGGAGTTGGTGCGCCACTCCCACGTGAACCTCGGTATCGCCGTCGACCTCCAGAAGGACGACGGGACCCGGACCCTGATGGTGCCGGTCATCAAAGGGGCCGACAAGCTCGACTTCTCGGAGTTCGTCGATGCCTACGAGGCGTTGATCGACAAGGTCCGCAACAACAAGGTCACGGTCGACGATCTGACCGGGGCCAACGTCACCCTCACCAACCCGGGAACGATCGGCACCGTCCAGTCGGTGCCCCGACTCATGAAGGGCCAGGGGGCCATCATCGGCGTCGGTCGCATCGGCTACCCGACCGAGTACCAGGCGGCCGACCCGAAGATGCTGGCCCAGCTCGGCATCTCCAAGATCATCGCCCTGACCTCGACCTACGACCACCGCATCATCCAGGGCGCCGAGTCGGGTCTGTTCCTGAAGAAGGTCCACGAGCTCCTGCTGGGCGAGGACGGGTTCTACGATCAGGCCTTCGCCGACGTCGGGGTTCCCTACGAAGCGGTCAAGTGGCGAATCGACCATGGGGCGACCGATGCCGAGGACGGCGTCAACGGCACGATGGCCAAGCAGCTCTCGGTCAACACCCTGATCAACCAGTACCGGGTGCGAGGCCATCTGATCGCCAACACCAATCCGCTGGCCGACAAGGCCAAGGCCATGCACACCGAACTCGATCCCGCCACGTACGGCCTCACGATCTGGGACCTCGACCGCGAGTTCCTGACCGGTGCGACCGACGGGATCTATGCGTCGATCGGTGGGTTCGCGCAGATGATGAAGCTCGGCGACATCCTCGGGGTGCTGCGCGACGCCTACTGCCGGGCCATCGGCGTCGAGTACATGCACATCGCCGATCCCGAGGAGAAGCGCTGGATCCAGGAGCAGGTCGAGGCCCGTCCGATCTCGTTCGACCGAGACGAGCAGATGCACATCCTCGAACGCCTGAGCGCGGCCGAGGCCCTGGAGAAATTCCTGCACACCCGCTACGTCGGCCAGAAACGGTTCGGGATCGAAGGCACCGAGAGCGCCATCCCGATCCTCGATGCCCTCCTGTCGAAGGCGGCCGACGATCACATGGACAGGGCCGTGCTGGGCATGGCCCACCGCGGCCGGCTGAACGTGCTCGTCAACATCATGGGCAAGCGGTACCAGGATCTGTTCAGCGAGTTCGAGGGGGCCATCGACGAGAACGCCATTCAAGGCTCCGGCGACGTCAAGTACCACCTCGGTCAGGTCGGCAAGCACACCAGCCCCGACGGCAACCAGATCGGAATCGAGCTGGCGGCCAACCCGTCGCACCTGGAGGCCGTCGATCCGGTCGTGGTCGGCATGGCCCGGGCCTACATGGATCAGAGCACTTCGGGCAACTATCCGGTGATGCCCATCCTCATGCACGGCGACGCCGCGTTCGCCGGCCAGGGTGTGGTGGCCGAGACGCTCAACCTCTCCCAGGTCCGGGGCTACAAGGTGGGCGGCACGATCCACCTCATCATCAACAACCAGCTCGGCTACACCACCGCGCCCCACCAGTCGCGGTCCTCGGAGTACTCCACCGACGTGGCCAAGACGGTGCAGGCGCCGATCTTCCACGTCAACGCTGACGATCCCGAGGCCTGCGTCCGGGTGGCGCAACTGGCCTTCGACTTCCGTCAGCGGTTCAACAAGGACGTCGTGATCGACATGATCGGCTACCGCCGGTTCGGTCACAACGAGGGCGACGACCCGAGCTACACCCAG
>JAOUGG010000260.1 GCA_029857855.1 Acidimicrobiia bacterium
ATGGTACGGGCCATGAGGTCAGCGGAGAGGTAGGCCTCGTCGTCGGGGTGAGCCCAGATGCCGAGCAGCCGTCGTGGCGGGCGAGTGGGATTCAGGTCCTGGTTCGTGGTCATTTTTTCTCCTCAGAGTGTTGGTGATCGTGTCCCGACGCGGTGTCTTCCGTCTTGATGTGAGAACAGCCTGAACGAGAAGCGGTGAACCGTCTTGGAGGGCGTTTGGAGAAGTCCTGAAGATTCCTGAGGATCAACGAGTGATCACGGGCCGGCCGAGCTGAACAGGAAGCTCACCGTCGCTCGTGGTATCGATCTGAATCATCGTTTGCCGGAGGTCTATACTTCGCCGATGCGCTTCGTGTTCGACGGTTTCGAGCTCGACGACGCAACATTTCGGCTGACTTCGAGCGGAGACGTTGTCGCCATCGAGCCCCAGGTTTTCGATGTTCTCGTGTACCTTGTCAATCACCGCGACCGGGTGGTGCCGAAAGAGGAGCTGCTCGACAGCATCTGGGGCGACCGCTTCGTCTCCGAGTCGGCGCTGACCAGCCGGATCAAGTCGGCCCGCCGCGCGGTCGGCGACGACGGCCGGGCCCAGCGACTGATCTCAACCGTGCACGGTCGGGGCTACCAGTTCGTCGGTCAGGTGGCCCAGGTCGACCCGAACGACGACACCTCCGAGCCGCTCGATTCGACCACCGGGAGCTCCTCCGTCGATGACCACACGCCGAACGCGGGTCAACCGTCGTCGACGATGCCGCCGATCACGGCCGCCGAGCGAGCGGAGCGGCTGGCGCTGGCGGTCGACGAGGAGTTTCCGTTCGTCGGGCGCCGGGACGTGCTGCAGACGGCCCGCTCGCTCGAAGACATCGTGACGGCCGGTCGGACAGCGGTTCTGCTGGTCGGCGGCGAGCCGGGAATCGGGAAGACCCGCCTGGCCACCGAGGTCGCCCGGCGAGCGGCCGGCCGAAGACTTCTGCCCCTGGGCGGACGCTGTGACCGCTACCTGGCCACCAGTCTGCAGCCTTGGCTGGAGGCGCTGGCCATCTACGTCGACACCACCGGGCAGCAACAACTGCGCAGTGACCTGGCCGGCATCGACCAACACCTTCGGGCCGTTGCCCCCTCGCTCGACGCCCGGCTCGGCCCGGTCGACGGCGAGCGTGCCGAGGCGGCCGTGCGCAGCCCGGACGAGTACGCCATCATCGACGCCCTGGCCGTCCTGATGGAGCGGGCCGGCCGCCGGCAGCCAATGGTCGTGGTGCTCGACGACGTGCAATGGGCCGGTGGCGCCACCCGGGCCCTGACCTCCCTGCTGCTCCGGCGGGGCACGGCCCCGGTGTTCCTGGTCCTCACGTTTCGAACCACGATCGACGACCTCGACCAGGCCGCTCGGGACTGGCTCAACGAGCTGAGCGGCCACGCCAGCGTGGCCCGCGTCGATCTTGCCGGCCTCTCCCCCGCCGACGTGGCCGAGATGGTCGAGTCAGCCGTCGGTGACGGCTCGGCCGGCGGGACCGACGGCCCGACCAGGGGCGCGCCCGTCGATGCCGACGTCGGCACTCAGGTGTTCGCCATGTCGGCGGGCCACGCCCTGTTCGCAACCGAGCTGCTGCGGGACCTGCGGGGCGGAGTCGGCATCGACCGACTTCCGTCGTCGGTCACCGAACTGGTTCGGGTTCGCCTCGACGGTCTGCCCCGCGACGTCAATCGCCTCGTCAGCACCGCAGCCGCCATCGGCCAGGAGTTCGCGCTCGCCCCGGTGATCGCCGCCACCGAGCTGTCGAACGCCGACGCCCTCGACGCCATCGACGTGGCGCTTGGCGCCGAGCTGGTCCACGAGGTCGAGGGCACGGCCGATCGTTTTCGGTTCTCGCATCAGCTCATGCCCGCGGCCGTGCTCGACTCAATGAGCAGCGCCCGGCGCATCCGGTTGCACGCCCGGCTGGCCGAGGTGATGGAGCAGCACGGCGCAAGCACCATGGCTGTCGCCCATCATCTGATCGAGGCGTGCCCGATTCTCGACGCGGCCGAGGTGGTGAATCGGGTTCGTCGAACAGCCGCCGCGGCCATTGCGGAGTTCGACTACGACTCCGCGGCCGGGCTGCTCGCCCGCTGCGTCGAGCTGCCGATGGACACCCGCCGCCGAGCGGAGATCTACGCCGAGCTCGGCGCCGCCTACAACGCCGCCGGACGCCAACCCCAGGCACTCGAACCGTTCGATCGGACGGCCCAGCTGGCCCGTTCCAACGGCTGGCCCGATCTGCTGATCGCCGCTGCGCTCGGCCGGTGGGGGGTCAGCCCCTTTCGGGCCAGCCGAGACCGAACCGTCGTTCCGCTACTCGACGAGGCGCTGGCCCTTGCCACCGGTGACGACGGCGAATCAACCCCGAGCCCGGTCGCCGATGACGTCACCGTCGCCCGGCTGTTGGCCAAGAAGGCGGCCTTCATGCTCTTCTCCGCCGAGCTGGCCGAGCGGGACGCACTGAGCGCCCGGGCCGTGGAGCTGGTGGGCGACGAGATCACCCACGAGCGGCTCGAGGTGGTGGAGGCCCGCTGGATGGCCATCGCCTGCCCGGCCAGGTGGCCGGCCATAACAGTGCTCGACGAGGAGCTGGCGGTCCTTCGCAAGGAGTTGGGGGCGCTGACGAGCGACGCCTGCGCCCCGGAGATCGGCATGTACGGACGGGCCGAAGGTGAGGAGCTGCGCCGGCTGGCGGCCGAGATCGCCGATGACCCCCGCTACCGGCGCGATGTCGACCAATGGCGGATGAGCGCCCTGGGCAGCACGTTCGCCCTGTTCGCCGGCGATCTCGACGAGGCCCGACGCCTGGCCGACAAGGCACTGCCGCTCGGTCGCGAACCGTGGGGCGAGTCCGGCCAGATCGTGCACGGGTTCGTGCACCTCATGATCGACGCGATCAACGGGGAGGCGGAACGTTCGCTGGCCCGATGGCGCCGGATCGCCGCCTCGGTGCCGAGCGACAGCATGCGGGCCAACTGGGGCTGGGCCGAGGCGCTCGCCGGTGATCGCGACACCGCGGCCGGGATCATCGAGTCCGTCGTCCCCCACTTCACCCGGATGGCGGAGAACTTCATGGGTGGTCACGGGCTCGTTGCGGCGGCCGAAACGATCATCACCCTCGAACGTGAGGACCTCGCCGCACCGCTCCTCGACGTGTTGGGGCCGCTCGACGACATCATGTTCGGCCACCCGTGGGCTCCCGGCCGGGCCATTCCCGACATCGGCTGCGTGCTCAGCCTGATGTTGGGTGACGAGGACGGGGCGAGAGAGTTCCTCGACCGGGCGATGGTGGTCTACGCCGGCCTCGACGCACCCCTGCTCGCCGACATTCTTCGCTCGCGGGCGGCCTCCATCGCGGGCTGACAGGGATCTCAACACCGGGATCACGCGCCGGGCGTCTCCCTGAAAACCCGCCTAGCAAGAGGGTTTTTCGTCGTACCAAGGTTTCTCCAGAAGCTCTCCACATCATCTTCAAGTTCTGAATAACGCCTTCGTTCATTGTGGATCACAGCACGAACCGCCCGACCATCACGGGGCGGAAGATCCAGGAGAACCCACGATGAACGCACCAATCGCAGTCGCTGAGGAAGCAGTCGAGAACACCAGCGGGGAAACCACCGAAACCGAACCCGTCTGGGTCGAGGCCGGTCGAGCCTGGGGCCACGCCGCGATCGACTGGGCCTACCGGTTCGAACCCTACGGCGCCGACGCCATCGAGGCGGTCTTCGGTCGGTTGGGCGTCGACCGGGGCACCGACCTGCTCGACATGGCCTGCGGCTCCGGCTTCGCCGCCGGACGGGCCGGACGATTGGGAGCCACAGTGAGCGGCCTCGACGCCAGCGCCGCCCTGATCGACATCGCCCGCCGTCGGGCCCCGTCGGCCGAACTGGTGGCCGGCGACATGTTCGATCTTCCATGGGCCGACGGATCCTTCGACGCCGTCACATCCTTCAACGGCATCTGGGGTGGCTGCACCGACGCCCTGGCGGAAGCCCGTCGGGTCCTCCGACCCGGTGGTGGCGTCGGCCTCACCTTCTGGGGCCGGGGCGATCGCCTCGACATGCGTGACTGGTTCATCGCCCTCGGATCATCAACGCCGCAGGTCGGCGAGGAGATGATCTCGCTCGCCTCGATCGGAAGCCCCGGTGTGGTCGAGGAGATGCTGACAACGGCCGGCTTCGGTGACGTCGAGCGGTGGGACGCACCCTCGATCCTCGAATTCGCCGACGAAGACGACGCCTGGAGGGCGCTCCGCTCCCCTGGTCTCGTGGTCCCCGCCCTCGCGGCGGTCGGCGAGGACGAGTTGCGCAACCGCCTTCTCCCCACCATTGAACGATTCCGGGCCGCCGACGGCTCCTACCGAATCGTCAACGAGCTGACCTGCGTGGTCGCCTGGGCCACCTGAGCCCCCCTCCTCTATCAACCAACCAACCAACCAACCAACCAACAAATCAAACCAAATCAAGGAGAAAGACCATGACCATCATCGAGAACCCCCCGGTTGACACCAACCCGGTAGACAATGGCGTGAACGTCGAGGCCCTGCTCGGCGCCCGCGAGGCGCTGACCCAGGCTCCCCCGGCCGCCGCCTTCACCTGGCGGGCCCGCTGCGACTGGCAGTACGGCACCCACAGCCGGACCGAGGTCCAGGGCTTCTTCGGCCTGGGTGAGGAGCACCCGGCCCGCAGCCACAGCCTCGACACCGATCATCCCGAGATCTTCGCCTCCGAGGACAAGGGCATGACCCCGCCCGAGGTCGTGCTCGGCGCACTCGCCGGCTGCCTGACCGCCGGTGTGGCCTCCGTCGCCACCAACCGCGGCATCCAGCTCCGCTCGGTGACCGCCGTCGTCGAAGCCGACATGGACATCCAGGGCATCCTGGGCATCGACCCCGACGTCCGCAACGGCTTCAGCGCCATCCGGGTCGACTTCGACATCGACGCCGACGCCACCGACGAGGAGATCCGCGCCGTCGTCGCCCAGTCACAGAAGCGCTCCGCCGTCTTCGACATCGTCACCAACCCCACCACGGTCGTGGTGTCGGCCTGATCCGGCCGCCATCACCGACCAACCAGCAAACCACACATGCAGCAGCACCACGGAGTGAGTCCCATGAACCCCTTCAGTCCAGCCACAAACCCCATCACCAATCCCACAAGCGTCACCGCCGTCGTGATCGGCGGAGGCCAGGCCGGATTGGCCATGAGCCGCAATCTGACCGAGCGTTCGATCGACCACGTGATCCTCGAACGAGGTGAGGTCGGCAACTC
>JAOUGG010000261.1 GCA_029857855.1 Acidimicrobiia bacterium
ACCGTTCGATCGCCGAGCCATCGAAACCGTCCGTGGCGCCGGCTACCGGCTCGACCCTGAAGGCGGCTGAAACCCGGGATGGGTACCCACCGACGGTTCGGGTCGCTTCGGTTTCGGCTCACCGCACTCGCGACGATCGTCGTCGCCATCGTCCTCACGGTCACCGCCGCAGCGTTGGTCAACGTGCAGCGGCGCCAACTCACCGCCAACCTCGACGCCTCGCTCGAACAGCGCGCCGACACGATCACCGCCGAGCTCGCCGAGGAGCTCCCCGATGAACCATTCGCGACCAACGACGAGGACCGAGCCGTCCAACTGGTCGACGGACAAGGCTCCATCCTTGCCACCAGCACGAATCTCATCGGCGAAGCGGCGCTCCCCAATCCACTCGGTCCCAACGACGCCGAGATGTTCCTCACCCGGGACGACCTCCCGCTTGAGGACGACACCTATCGGGTCCTCACCCGTCGGGTCGACACCAGAGCCGGCGAAGCCTTCCTGCACGTGACGGAGAACATCGACGACCTCAATGGGGCCCTGAATAAGCTGACCACGACCCTCCTGGTCACCGTACCCCTCGTCATGGCACTGCTCGCTCTTGTGATCTGGTGGCTCACCGGCCGAACGCTGGGACCGGTCGACACGATCCGGTCCCAAGTTGATGCCATCAGCGCCACCAACTCCCAGAACCGAGTCGACGTTCCTTCCCGCGACGACGAGATCACCCGTCTCGCCGTGACCATGAATCGCATGCTCGATCGTCTCGACAACGCCGCCCGTCAACAGCGCCGCTTCGTGGCCGACGCCGCCCACGAGCTTCGCACCCCACTGACCCGCATCCGGACCGACGTCGAGGTCGACCTCAGCCAACCCGACAACGCCGACCCTGGCGCCACGAACGCAGCCGTACGCGACGAGGTCATCGAGCTCCAGAGTCTCATCGACGATCTCCTCCACCTGGCCCGCAGCGATGCCGGACGACCACTTGCCGCCCACCGACCTGTCGACCTCGATGACATCGTCCTCGCCGAGGTCCGGCAACAGCGCACCATCACCGATATCGACATCGACACCTCAGGCGTGTCCGCCGCCCACCTGAAGGGGCATGGCGATCAGCTCGCCCGAGCGACCCGCAACCTGCTCTCCAACGCCGTTCGCCACGCCAACACCGGCGTGGCGGTGACATTGCACGAGCGGGCCGACGCAATCGAGCTCGCCATCGCCGACGACGGCCCTGGCGTTCCAACCGAACACCGCGACCGAATCTTCGAACGATTCGCCCGAATCGACGGCGCCCGCACCCGCAACGACGGGGGCACCGGGCTCGGCCTCGCCATCACCAAGGACATCATCGAGTACCACGGCGGCACCATAGCCTACGACCCGAGCTGGACTTCCGGAGCCCGATTCGTCATCACACTGCCGAAGCAACCTGCTTGAGGAGCCGTTCAGGGTAGACGCTGCGGTCGGGTGAATTAGCGGCGAGACCCCGCCGACAACACGACAAAGCGTCGATCCGATGCGATCACGGTCGGCGTGGTGAACCACCGCCGAAGTGTCGAGTGATAGCCGAGGTGACGGTTGCCGACGACGACGATCCTGCCTCCAGGCCGCAGGATTCGGGCGGAATTCGCAAACATGCGATCGGCGATGGCCGACGTTCGTGTGTTGGCGTCATGAAACGGCGGATTGATACAGACCAGATCCGCTGAGGCGTCGGCGATGGTGGAGCCGCAGTCGTCGACGATGAACCGGGGGTCGTGGTCGAGCTGATCGAGCCGCCCGGCGGCCAGGTTCTCCTCCCACGCCGCCCGGCTCGACTCCACCGCCCCGTAGGACTCGTCGGTGAAGGTCATGGCCAATCGGCCGATGCGTTCGAGCAGGGTGAGTCCGATCACGCCGGCTCCACAGCCCATGTCGATCACATCGGTGATCGGTTCCCAGTTGATGTTCGAGCCCACGGCGTCGAGGAGAAGGGCGCTTGCCCGATCGATCCGGGTCGATGAGAACAACGCCGGATCCGACACGAATGTCAATCCGGTCGGGCCGACGATCCGGGCCCTGCCCGATGCCGACAACGAGTCGGCGTCGGGCCGAGGCGTGTCCGGATCGACCCGGGCCACGATCAGTCTGGCCTTCTTTCGGGCCCGTGAGGTGGTGGCGGGACCAATCTCATCGTCGAAACAGGCGATGGTCGAGGTGTGGATGTGTTTCGTCATTCCACCACCGACCATCAGGGTTTCAGGGCCGACAAACGGGGCCAGGCGGCGAAGCTGGTCCTGGAGTTGATCGATTGCCTTGGGGATCCGCAGCACGACGAGGCCGAAGGCCGCCGCCGGCCGCGGCGGCGACGGTGTCCGGGTGCTCGGAACCCAGTCGACATCCTCGGCCGCAATGTTGTTGACCGCAGCATTGGCCCGGGCGCCCTCGTGGGCGATCCAGGAGTCCGACCATGAAACGACAAGCTGCTCCCCCGCCTTGACAAGTCCGAGGGCCAGGGCCCCGAAGGAGTCGTTGACGACACAGCATGGTCCATCCCCGGTAGTGCGATGCTCTGCGACCCAGTCCAGGAGATAGCTGTCGGCGGCGTTCCAGGCCTGGAGGTTCACCTCGGGCTCCGGGTACCGTTCCAGCCGCAACGAAGCCGGACCTGTCGCTGGCGTTCGCTCAGCCGTCAACGAACCGCTTCCTCTCACGTCGTCGTGCGAACAGCGTAGTGGGCGGGGACGGCCCCTCGACTCGGTGCGGCGACCAGTGTTCTGAGTCGGTGATTGTTTCTGCCCAAATCGTCAGCTTGTCTCGAGAAGTTTCTTGAGCCGTCGGTAGTCCTTCATCACGCTGTTTCGAACTATGGCGGGCAGAATTGGGCCGAGGATCTTCATCGGGGCGGGGGCGTCGCCACGTACGATGGCGCCAACCGTGCACCGCCCGTCCGTGAGCGGCGTGACGGTGCGGGTGACGTCGATAGGCATCGTCCCGGCTGTCGTGACGATCCGGATTCGGGTGCCTGGCTCCAACTCGGTGACCTCGAAGGACGAGACGATCGACTTCCCGAGGAACTTCGCCTCTTGGTCATAGGTCGAACCCAACCTCAGCGGCGGGTCGCTGGTCCACGTGCAGCGACCCTGACCCTTCTGCCACACAGTGTTGTTCGACATGTCAGCGACATAGTCAAAAACCTCACTTGCTGGTCGGTTGATCTCGATGGATGATTTCACTTCCATGCGGATCCCTCCTGGGGGGACGGCGCCGCAAGAGCGGCGCAAGCGGTACTAACGAGCCGATCTATCAGCTCTCCTTGATCAATCTCGAAAGGTGCCTCGTCGTCAGCCATCAGCGCGCCAACCACGCCGAACACGAACCACCGCACCCGCCAGGCCAGAATCGGACCCGGTACGGCAGACACCGTATCAATCAGGTGCGGCATGAAGCGTTGAGCGACCGGGGCGAAATGTTTCTCCACCTCGGCCTTCACGAAGCTCGCCGGATCAAGATAGATCGCTCCGATGAGCCGGGCCCGACCCGAGCCGCGACCGTTCAACTCGGTCGCCACCTCCACATCCGGACGGATCAGAGCGTCGACCAACGCATTCAGCGAAGGGACTCCGTCAGCGGCACTGGTGACTGCATCTTGTAGCAGCACGAGGCGTTTTGCGTTGAGGGGGACCAACACGCGCTCGAGCACAGCGATCGCCAACGCCTCGCGTCCCCCGAAGTGGTAATGGATTGCTCCTGGGTCAGCGTTCGCTTCTCGCATGACCGCCCGCAGCGACGCCTGAGCGATGCCATCGAGCGCAAAGCGGTGCTCGGCTGCATCGACCAGCCCCCGCCTGATCGTGGATTCAGTCATCTGACTGATACTATTCAATCATTTGACTGAATGCAAGACGCACCCCTCACCGCTCGGAACATCGGGTCGCACCCCGACATCATCCCGGGTGGTTTCGGCAACTGGGGAGGCAACGCCACCAGTGCTGGCAAGGGAGGGTTCTTCCGCGGTACGTTGGGGTTCGATGAGGCGGCCCTTGATCCGGCAATCCGACAGCAGCTCTTTGACGAATTCGCGTCGACGCCGGTGAGCCCGGCAAGGCAGGCGCACCAGGTGGGCCGGATCGTCGTCAATTCTCCGATCACCGGACCTTCAGGTGTGACGGCCAAGGTGACATCAGCGTAGGAGATTCTGCGCGATGGAACTGTGCGGTTCGTGACCGCGCATCCGGGTTGATGACGTGGAGCTACTGCCACAATCACCGCTGGGACGTGGACGGCGGTGATGCTATTCCGAGAGCCGACCGCTGACATCGAGCAGCGGGCGGTCGCACGATTGCGTGGTGATTCTCGGTTGGAGGTTTCGGGCCCAGCCGGATACGTACCAGGTGTGTACGCCGGCGAGGGCTGGTTTGCATTGTGGCTCGGTCGCGCGGTTGTCGCGATGGACCCCGCAGGGACGGCCATGCGCTACGAGACGGATAACGACGTGGTCGGTGTCGCCCGTTGGGGTGGTGGGTGGCTGGTGATCGACGAGCTCACGGTGGAGGTGCGTTCGGACGATCTTCTGGGCGAGATCTCTCGCCATGATCACCCCGAGGTGATCGTTGGCTGGTCGATCGATGCTATGAAGCTGTCGATCGTTGACTTCAACCAACTCCGCATCCACCTCGACACTCGACTTCGGTCGGTCGACCACGCGCCCTAGTTCGCTTGAGCTGTCAGGTGAACATCCGTCGTGTGATTGGATCCCATTCGGGGACGCACCGTGATCGAGCGCTTCGGCGAACCCCTGATCCGCCGACAGCCAAGAGGCGCATCTGCGAGGACACCTCGGACAGGATTCCCATGTTCATGCTTCCGGTCGTCTTCGACCAGCTCCGCTGCGGGGGTCCGGTCGATGTCAGCGCAGCGTGCGCTCGACAGCAACCTCAATCTGCATGCTTCGGTCCCCTACGCCCTCGCCCACACCAGCGGAAGCAGCTCCGTTCCAGGGCGGTCGCCGTGTGCCAATCCATAGCTCCGCATGATCTCGCTGAAATCAGGATCCATTCCCTCGTCTCGGTACGCAATTCGCACGTCGTCTCCCAACCACTTCGACGTGAACACCCTCAAACCAACGTCGCCGTCGAGTAGTCCCGACCCGCCATGCAAGATGCGGCTGTTGAAGACTACGCAGTCACCGGGCTCCATGTCCCAACTGACGACGCCGTACGCCTCCCTATCAGCGTCGATGTCGGGTATGTCGGTGGTGGCGATGGCCGAGAAGTCGCTGCGATCGATGTTGGACTTGGCGTC
>JAOUGG010000262.1 GCA_029857855.1 Acidimicrobiia bacterium
TCCACGTGGAGCATGGGGAGTTCGTGGCGTTGATGGGGCCCTCGGGCTGCGGCAAGTCCACCTTGCTCAACATCTTCGCCGGTCTCGACGTCGCGGATGAGGGCCAGGTTGCGGTCGACGACCTCACCATCACCGGTCGCAGTGAGGGCTGGCTGGCGGAGTTCCGGCGCAAGCATGTCGGGATCGTCTTCCAGTTCTTCAATCTGCTCGAGGGAATGTCGGCGCTGGACAACATCGCCCTGCCGGCGATGCTGGGTGGGATGAGCCGGCGGCCCGCCGAATCCCGAGCGCGGGACGTCCTCGACCTGCTTGGGCTCGGCGACCGCACCGAGCAGTTGCCCGCCTCACTGTCGGGCGGCCAGCGCCAGCGGCTGGCCATCGCCCGGGCGCTGGTCAACGAACCGACGGTGCTGCTGGCCGATGAGCCGACCGGCGCACTCGACAGCGAAGGAGGAGCCGAGATCCTCGAGCTGTTCCGGCGGTTGCATCGAGATGGGCAGACGATTCTCCTGGTGACCCACTCCGCCGAGGTCGCCGGGGGAGCGACCCGCGTCGTGCGAATGTCCGACGGGCGGATCCTCAACGGGGCTGCGATGGCCGCCGACGGCGGAGAACCCAGCCAGTGACCGCGGTCGTGACATGGTTCAGGCTCGACCTGCGGCTCCGCTGGCGGTCGCTGCTCGTGCTGGCACTGCTGGTGGCCTTCGCCTCGGGCACGGTGATGACCGCGCTGGCCGGAGCCAGACGGGGTGGGAGCGCACTGGACCGGCTGCTGGCCGACACTCTTCCGGCCACCGTCGTGGTGCTCCCGAATGAGCCGGGATTCGACTGGGACGCGATTCGGAGCCTTCCCGAGGTGGCCGCCCTGTCAGGGTTCGCCATCACCGACTACCGCATCGACGAGCTACCGCCGGGGGATGAGGTCGGGACGTGGTTTCCCCCGGCGGACGCCGAGATCCTCGACACGATCGAACGAGCGGTCGTTCTCGACGGGCGGATGCTCGACCCGGGCAAGGTCGACGAACTGATCGTCACGCCCCGGTTTCTCACCCATTACGGGATGCATGTGGGAGACAAGCTCACGCTGCGCCTGTTCACCCCGGAGCAGATCGACGCAACGGCGACCGGCGACATGGGGCCGCCCGAGGGCCCGGCCGTTTCCGCCACGATCGTTGGCGTCGTCCGCTCGCTCTGGTTCTCGGATCGCGCTGGTGACAAGTTCGGGTCCGTCATCCCCTCGCCGGCACTGTTCCAAACCCACCCCGACAACCTCCTCGGAGCGGAGGGGGCCACCGGGTTCGTGAACGCGCTGGTCCGGCTCGAGGGTGGTGCCGCCGACACCGCCCGCTTCAAGGAGGACCTGGCCCGAATCACCGGCCGCTCCGACATCGACGTCTGGAACATCAACGAATGGCAGGATCACGCCCGAGAGGTCACCGTATTCGAGGCGGGCAGCCTGGTCGCCTTTGCCGTTGCCGCGGCCATCGCCGCACTGTTCATAGTCGGACAGGCCGTCGTCCGCCACGTTTCATCGACGCTGAACGACATCGAACCGCTGCGCGCCGTGGGGATGACACCGGCCGAGACCCGGATGGCAGTCGTTCTCGGACCCGGCTTGGCCGCCGCCGGCGGCTGGATTGCCGGAGCCGGTGCCGCCCTGATCGCGTCGAGATGGTTCCCGATCGGTTCCGCCGCCCTGCTCGAGCCGACGCCCGGAGCCAACGTCGATGGCCTCGTGCTCGGATTCGGGTTCGTCGCCACGATCGTTCTGGCCGTCGGAGGGGCCGCCGTCGTCGCCTGGACGACGATGCGGCGACTTCGCACCGCCCCCGCTCCCCGCCGATCCGCCGTCGCGGCCGGCGCCGTACGAACCGGGATGCCGGTGCCCGTCATCGTCGGCGCCCGATTCGCCCTCGAGCCCGGCCGTGGCCGTCACGCCATCCCCGTACGACCCGCCCTCCTCGGCGCAACGATCGGCGTCCTCGGCGTGTTGGCAGCCGTCACCCTCTCCCATGGTGTCGGCGACGCCGTCCGGAATCCGGAGCGATTCGGGATCACCTATGAAGCCGGGACGTTCGTCGGATACAACGGCTTCGACTTCGCCGACACCGGCGAAGTCCTCCCGGCCATCGCTGCAGATCCGGACGTGGTGGCGGTGAACGACACGCCGATGGACGTCGCCCAGGTGAACGACGTCGCCGTCTCGCTGTTTTCTCTCGATCCGGTCGACCGTCCGATCGACCTGGTGGTCACCAAGGGTCGGGCGCCGACGGGTACCGCCGAGGTTGCCATCGCTCCGACGATCGCCAAGGCGGCAGGTCTCGACGTTGGGGACACAGCCGTCGTCACCGGACCGCTCGGATCTCGGGAACTCACCGTGTCCGGTCTTGCCTTCGTCCCGGCCGGTCCCCACAACGACTACGACACCGGTGGCTGGGTCACCGCCGCCGGTTACGACACCCTGTTCGACGGGCACAAATTCCACTTCGTGATCATCGACCTCCGCGATGGCGCCGACTTCGGGGCCTTCTCCGATCGCATGGTGGCCTCCGGGCTGGAGATCGAGCCTCCGCAGGTGCCGACGCAGGTCGCCGAGCTCCGTGAGGTTCGATCCATGCCGATCGTCCTCGCTGCGTTCCTCGTCGTGCTGGCGCTCGGTGCGGTGGGGCATGCTCTGGCCACCGCTGTCCGCCGCCGCAGCCACGACCTGGCCGTGTTGCGCGCCGTCGGGATGAACAGGCGCCAGTCGCGACTGATCGTGACCACCCAGGCGACGATCCTCGGCCTGGTCGGTCTCGCCGCCGGGATACCCCTCGGGGTCGCCCTGGGCCGGACGGTCTGGAGATATGTCGCCGAACGAACCCCGGTGTTGTATCTCGCCCCGGGAGAGCTGCTGGTGCTCGCCGTACTCGTCCCGGTGGTGCTGGCAGCCGTCAACCTGCTCGCCGTCACCCCGTCGCGCCGGGCGGCCCGGCTGCATATCGCCCAGGTGCTGCGGGCCGAATGAGTCCCCGATGACCGTCCCGCCCAGAAACAGCTCGCGGCGACGGGATGTCGCCCGGTGGACACTGTGGGCCGCAGTGGTCGCCGCGGTCACCGCCTTCGCGGTGTGGGCGCTCCACGTTCTCGTCGACGTCCCTCACGACGTGGGATCCTGGTGGGCGGTCGGTCTGCTCGCTTTCGCTGTTCCCGTCCTTGCCGTCTGGGCGGTCCCGCTCCGGCGGATCGCGGCGAGCGTGCTGCGGGCCACGGTCACGGTCGGTGGCCTGGTGACCATGGTCCTCGCCGTGTATCTGATCGTGGTCGTTGGCTTGGGCGACGACGTAGACGGCACCGAGCACCGGGTACTCGGGCTGTCGATGGTCGCCGGTGCCGCCGCCGTTGCACTTGCCGGCCCGACCCGCTCACGCCTGCGTGACATGACGTGGCCCCTCGCCGAGTCGGCTCGGCCGTCGGCGGCCACGGCGCTGCAGAACTTCGGGGCGCGGATGACCCGTACGGTGCCGATGGACGAGTTGATGCTCCAGCTGGCCGAGACACTCCAGGACACGATGGCGCCGCTTGGCGCCGAGGTCTGGACCGGCGAGGACGCCGTCCTCGACCGCACGACATCCGTGCCTGATCATGGACCGGGACGGATCCGGCTGACCCAGGCGGAACTCGCGGCCGTCGCCGGTGCCCGGGTATCGGGTACATCGTGGGTGTCGATGTGGCTGCCGTCGGTCCTCGAACCGTTCGGGGTGCGTGACGACATCCATGTCCGGGTCGCACCGATCACCCACCTCGGCCACCTGCTCGGCCTCATCGTCGTGGCCAAACCCAATGACGAGGGGGTCTTCGCCGCGGAGGATGACAGCCTGCTGTCCGACCTGGCCCGCCAGGTCGGGCTCGCTCTCCACAACGTCCACCTCGACTCGGCACTCCAGGAATCGCTGGAGGAGCTGCGGACCAACAACCGGTTGCTCCAGGAATCCCGGGCCAGGATCGTGGGCGCCGCAGACGAGTCGCGGCGCTGGATCGAGCGTAACCTCCACGACGGTGCCCAACAGCGGCTGGTCGCGCTCGCGGTGAAGCTCCAGCTCACCAAGATGAAGGCCGGCGACCCGGAGGCACTGGCACAGCTTCTCGACGACCTCGGCGGCGAGGTGAAGGAGACGATCGAGGAGCTCCGTGAGCTGGCGCACGGGATCTACCCACCCCTGCTGCGAGACGCCGGCCTCGGACAGGCGTTGCGCCGGGCCGCCGATCGTTCGTCAATCCCCACCAAGGCCGACATTCAGACCGAGCGTCGTTTCGGCCCCGCGGTCGAGGCGGCGGTCTACTTCTGCTGCCTCGAGGCCATCCAGAATGCGGCCAAGTACGCGGGTTCCGATGCCGAGATCCTGATCCGCGTGACGGAGAACGAGGATCACCTCGTGTTCGAGGTCAGCGACGACGGGGTGGGCTTCGATTCCGGCGCAGTCCAGAAGAGTCAGGGCTTCGTCAACATGGGCGACCGGGTCGGCGCACTCGGCGGCACGCTGATTATCGACAGCACGCCGGGTCACGGCACAACGATCCGAGGGGAGCTTCCCCTGGGAACCGACCTCTCCGCCGAATCGACCGCATGAGCGGCGGACCACGCTACCCGAGTGCGTGGGGCGTCGCTCGGCAACAACGTTGTGTTCGGTCCGGCCTACGGTGAGTGGAGCACGGAGCTCACCAGTGCACGGGCCGCATCCTGAACCTGGGCAAGATGGTCGGGCCCCTTGAAGCTCTCGGCGTAGATCTTGTAGACGTCCTCGGTGCCCGACGGGCGAGCCGCGAACCAGGCCGACTCGGTTGTCACCTTGAGCCCACCGATGGCGGCCCCGTTGCCCGGGGCCTTGGTGAGGACCGCGGTGATCGGCTCGCCGGCCAACTCGTCGGCCGTCACCTGGCTCGGTGACAGCGCGGCCAGCACCGCCTTCTCCTCCCGGGTGGCCGGGGCGTCGATGCGGGCGTAGGCGGGTTCGCCGTGGGTCTCGGTGAGTGAGCGGTAGTGCTCACTCGGGCTCGACCCGGTCACGGCCTGGATCTCGGCCGCCAGGAGGGCGAGGATGATGCCGTCCTTGTCGGTGGTCCAGACCGAGCCGTCGCGCCGGAGGAACGACGCTCCGGCCGACTCCTCGCCGCCGAACCCGACCGACGAGTCGACCAGTCCGGGCACGAACCACTTGAACCCGACCGGCACCTCGATCAGCTTGCGACCGAGCTCGGCCACGACCCGGTCGATCATCGACGACGAAA
>JAOUGG010000263.1 GCA_029857855.1 Acidimicrobiia bacterium
GGCCAGATCGGGTTCGGGAATCCGAAGCAGCCGCATAAGAGACAACGCCAACCAGTTCAGGATCCCAACCGCCGGCCGAAACACCAGGCCGAGGGGCCGCATGATCGGATTGACGCGGACGCTGGTGCGCTCCGGGCTCTGCAGCGCCAAGGCCTTCGGGATCATCTCGCCGAAGACGACATGGAGGTAGGTGATGATGGTGAGAGCGATGATGAAGCCCACCGTGTGAGCCAGCCCCTCCGTCAGCCCGAGATTCTCGAACGGGCCGTACATCCAGTGGGCGATGGCCGGCTCCCCGTACATACCGAGCCCGATGCTGGCCAGCGTGATGCCAAGCTGGGCAACGGCGATGTAGCCGTCACGTCCGGTCGGCCGGTCGAACACGCCGATCAGCCAGCGAGCAGCCCGGTTCCCATTCCTGGCCGCCTCCTCGAAGCGGCTGCGGCGGGATCCGACCAGTGCGAACTCGGCGGCCACGAAGACGCCGTTCACGACGACGAGCAACAGCACGACGACCACGGGCAACACCACCGAGGTGGAGAAACCGGCGGCGATGACACCGCCGAACGATGGGCCGATGGCTGCCGTCATGTCGACTGGCCGTCCGGAGGCTTGAAGCTGACCCGATCGACGAGGGTGCCGTCGACCGAATCGACGCGCAGCATGAGCGCGTCATCCGAATCCGGCTCGACCGGTTCCGAGTCGAACCGGTTCTGTGCAGTGGGCACGACCACCTCGTCGCCGACCTGGGGACGCCGGCCGAGACGGTGCCACACGTATCCGCCGACGGTGACGATGTCGCCAATCGGAAACGAGACGCCGAAACGATCGTTCACCACCGAGAGGAGCACATCGCCTCGCAGCGAGACCCGCTCGCCCTGCATGGTGATGGGGTCGGGTTCCACGTCGAACTCGTCGTTGAATTCGCCGAATATCTCCTCGATCGCGTCTTCACGGGTGACGAATCCGGAGGCGGTACCGAACTCGTTCACGACGATGGCTGTGTGGGCGTCGTTCTCCGAGAGAAGTGTCAGGAGTTCGGGGACTCCGGCCACCTCGCTGACCACCAGGCCGCGATCGTGGATCTCCTCGACCGTGCGATCGGGTTCCTCCGCGGCCGCTTCGAACAGTTGCCGGAGCGTGACCACACCCAGGATCTCCTCGCCGCCGTCGGTGACGGGGAAACGGGAATACGGTGTCGTTGACAGCGCAGCCAGCGCTTCGGTGACGGTGGTGTTCCGATCGACGGTGGTCAGGCGGCGGCGGGGCGCCATGATCTCCCGCACCAGCCTGTCCTTGACCGCCAGGACCCCGGCCAGCATCTCACGCTCGGAGGAATCGATGAGACCACCGGCCGCACTCGCCCGGTACAGGCCGGCCAGCTCCCCCGGCGAGTGCACGTGGGAGTGTGAATGGTCACCGGCCAAACCCAGCCGGTCCATGAGGGCGAACGCCGACCCGTTGAAGACGGCGACGAGTGGCCGGAACAACCACTGGCTGAGCTTCATGGGAGTCAACGTTCCCATGGCCAGGACTTCCGGGTAGCGCAGGGCCACGGTCTTCGGCAGCAGCTCACCCAGCACCACCTGCAGTGAGGTGATCGTGATCAGGACGATGATGATCGAGACCGTCGAGCCGGCCGACCCAAGCCAGTCATCCAGCAAGGGGGTCAGCTGGGCCTGCCCGTAGGCGCCGGCGACCAGGCTGCTGAGGGTTATGCCGATCTGGCACGCTGCGACGTAGTTGTCGAGCCGTTTCGGGTTCTCCAGGATGGCGAGCAGCGACGCGGCGGAACCGTTCCCGGACTCAGCCGTTTCCTGAACCCGGGAACGTCGAGATCCTACGGCGGCGAATTCGGCCGCAACGTACAGCGCATTGAAGCCCACCATGACGAGGACGAGAAGCAGAACAAGGACAGTGTTCATAAAGGGTGCGGCCTAGACGGTACTAGCACAATCGTCCGCTCACCCGCCTCGGCGTCAAGGCGTGATGGATGAGACTGCCCGACCGCCATCAGCGAATTGAGGCCGCCGCATTGGAATTCAGGCGATGTCGAGGATCAGTGGCCGGTGATCGGACACCTCCGGCCGGGCCGGTATGTCCAGATTGCCGACGGCGGTTCGGTCCGAGACGAGCAGATAGTTGGCGTGTCTCGTCGGCTTCGTGTAGCTCGAGGTGCGGGTGTCGGCCCATCCCACCAGATCGACCAGCCCGATGTCGGCGAGGAGATCGAACGTGATGCTGTCGGGCACGATGTTGAGATCGCCGCAGACGATCGTGAGATCACCCGGTCGACGGAGGCGTTCAACCGCCGCCACCAGCCGTTCGGCCTGATGGCGGCGGTTCGCCGTGTCGCCCTTGCCTGTGGTGCTCCTCAGACCGTGGAGATGCACGATGGTCACGTACCGCTGTCCAACCCGATCGAGCACCCGCACCCCTTGGGCGAGGCGGGGTCGACCGTCGCTGGGCCAGCGCTCATGGTCGGTGAAGGTTCCGAAGACGAACTCGCTGAGACGGCCGACGACCGGGTACCGCCCGTCGATGAAGGTTGCCAGGCCGAAGTCCTGCCGGTGCGCGACCGAGCCGCCGTCCTCGTTGACGATGCCGACATCGGCGCCGATGCTCGGCAACCAGCCGGCCAGGGCGTCGTACCTGGCTCCGCCCCAGGCGTTCAACGAGACGATCCTCACCGTGTCTGTCTATCGTCGTACCGTTGGCGGCGGGACTACATCACCTGTTGTCGTTGGCCGGGGGGCAAAGCCGGCGACGCATGTGCGGGCCCACCCGATCACCGCAGGGACCCGCCTTCGGCAGGACTGACATGTATCAGGCGTGGCTTTGAGTCGTCCTATTGATACGCCCATTGACCACGTACCATCATCCCTGGAGGGATCATGCCACAGAACCATGCACACCCCGCCGCCATCCATCACGGCTTCGTCCCGCCGTATGTGCAGGACGAGGTGGAAGGCAAGCTCGAGGAAGACGTTCCGGCGTCAGACTCTGAGAACATCGCCGACAACGAACGGGCCGCCCGGTCAAAGGCGGCCGAGGATGCGGTCACAGCCGCAGCGCCCGGAGTCGCCCCACCCGCCACCGGCACCGGCCGGCGCGAGGTCTACGACTGCCAGAACGGCACAACCAAGCGCCTCGTCGGTGTCCGGGCCGAGGGCGAACCCGAGACCGACGATGTCGACGTCACCACCGCCTACAACTACGCCGGCATCATCCGGGAGTTCTTCTCCGAGGTCCTCAACCGGTCGTCGATCGACCATCGTGATCTCGACCTCATCCTCAACGTCCACTACGGCGTCCGATACAACAACGCCTTCTGGGACGGCGACGAGATGACCTTCGGCGACGGAGACGGCGTGATCTTCTCCGGCTTCGCCCGATCTCTCGACGTCGTGGCCCACGAGCTTGCCCACGGCGTCACCCAGTTCACCTCCGGGCTCATCTACCAGGACGAGTCCGGTGCCTTGAACGAGCACTTCAGCGACGTCTTCGGTACCGCCATCACCCAGTGGGCGCACGGCGAGGACCCCGACGAGGCCGACTGGCTGATCGGCGACGAGATCATGGGGCCCGACCTCTACGGCGAGGCCCTGCGGTCGATGCGCCATCCCGGCACGGCCTACGACAACCCGATCATGGGCCGGGATCCCCAGCCGGCCCACTACGACGACCGCTACACCGGCTCGGCCGACAACGGTGGCGTCCACATCAACTCGGGCATCCCGAACCGGGCCTTCTACCTCGCCGCCACGGAGCTGGGCAGCACCATCGACGCCGCCCGGATCTGGTACCACGCCCTCCAGTTCCTGCCTGCCGACGCCAGCTTCGCCCAGGCCGCCTCCCAGGTCGCCACCTCGGCCCGCATAATGGTCAAGGCCAACATGGTCCCCAAGGGGTCGGCCCAGATCGTGCGAGGGGCGTGGCGGGCCGTCGGTGTCGGCTGATCGCCGAGCGACCAACTCCATTACCGTCAACCGGGCGACGACCGCATTCGCCCGGTTGACGGCCGTTGTCACGATCATGGCGGCCGTCTCCTCCTGCACCCCGACCGGACCCGAGCCGTCGGCGTTGGATACGTCTACTGTCCAGGTGGACAGCGAATCGTCGGCGACCGCGCCGCACACAACCGGTTCGGCGTCGTCGACCGAACCGGTCGGCACATCGGCCGACCCAACCGACTCGACTCCAACGGAGGACTCGATGCCCGACGACGAGACCGATCAGACCATCCGCTTCGACGTCGAGGGCGGCTACCTGGCCCTGATGCGATCGATCGTCATCGAACCGGACGGACGCGCCACCATCGAGGTGAGCGGACGGACCTCGACTGCCGAGTTCGATGCCGACACCGTGGGACGCTTGCGACAACAGCTCGACGACACCGGACTGTTCGGGGCCGATAGCCGGCTCGAGATCGAAGGAGCCGACCTCCAGCAATACACCATCACCTATCGCGGCGCCACCTTAGTGGCCACCGACGGGGTCGTTCCCATCGAGCTGACAGCCACATTCGCCGAGCTCGAACAGCTCATCCTCGACAACCGCTGAGCCGTCAGGTCGCCTGATCCCCGGGCTGAGATTCGAACACCACAACGGCGGTTTCGGTCGGACGTCGGGCGGCGTAGTCGTCGAGGTTGCGGTCGATCTCCTGCCAGCGAGCCCAGAGCCGCTCGCGCTCCGCACCGGTTGCCGCCCGACCGGTCGACCGTCGAGTCTCCCCCACCAGGTCGATCGTGACATCGCGATGGGCTTGCACGTTGAGCCACCAGGCGGGTTCGGGAGCACCCCAACCGTTCATGGCCATGGTCACGAGATTTGCACCGTCCTCGAAGTAGCCGAGCATCACCGGTCGCTCCACCCCGCTTCTGCGACCGATGGTGACGACCCGCATCAGCCCGTAGGTCTTGTCGTTCGGGCGGCGGAGGCCGAAGCGACCTCCGGTGACTCGATACAGCGCCCGGTGAATTCGCCAGGCCGTACGGATGAACCAGCGAGGCGGGAGGAACGGCTTCTTCGCCGCTCTGGCTGCTGTTGACTCCGATGCCACGTCACACCTCCGATGATTGCGGTCTTTGGGATCATCATGCGCTGCAGGCTGATCGGTGGCAATCAATCATTCGGCCGATTCGCATCGGCGTTCTCAGCCGGAAGTACGAGTCGATGCCAAGAACGTGCAAACAATCGACAGCCAGATTCGCGGGGCGTTACGGTTGCCACGACGGGGCTGCTTCGCTTTTGTCACCGGTCGTCA
>JAOUGG010000264.1 GCA_029857855.1 Acidimicrobiia bacterium
AGGCGGTATCGAACCGGGCGTATCGAACCGGGTTGCGGCACACTGGAGCCATGACCCCGGATCCCGAAACCGACATCGCCCGCCTCGACGAGGTCCGCTCCTTTCTGGCCGACGAGCACGGTCTCGCCACGGTGTCGACCACCCAGGCCGACGGGCGGGTTCTGTCGAGCGTCGTCAACTGCGGCGTGATGGCCCACCCGGTGACCGGCGACGCGTGCGTGGCCCTGGTGTCGAGAGGCGACGCCGCCCGGCTCGGTCACATCCGGCGGGGTTCCGAGGTAACCGTGCTGGTTCGACGTGGATGGGCGTGGCGGGCGGTCACGGGGTCGGCCGACATCATCGGCCCCGACGACGCCGTGCACCCGTCCGGCACCACGTTCGACGCCGAGGCGTTGCGGTTACTGATGCGGGAGGTCTATCAGACCGCCGGCGGTGACCACGACGACTACGAGGAATACGATCGGGTCATGGCGGCGGAACGGCGGGCCGCGGTGTTCGTCTCGGCGGAGCGCATCCTCGGCGTCGGCTGATGACGTCACACCATCGACAGCCCGGCCCGGTTCGCCACGATGCGGTCCTCGTCCCCGGCGGGGGACTCGACCCGAACGGCGAGCTGCCTCCGTGAACGCGGGCTCGACTCGATCGAGCGGCAACGCCTTCTTCGCCCGCCTGATCCACGTCGAGCCACGGCGACTGATGCGACTGCTCGTCACCACCTCGGAATTCCACAGCGAGCGTACGGAAGAGATCTTCCGGTGGCTGTTCAACCGTCACGCCGCCTACGCCGTGGGCGCTACGGTCGAGCGCGAGGTCGATCCCGAAACTCTCGAAACCTACTGAACGGCAACTACGACAGAACGTCGGTCACCGGGGCAGAATGATCGGGTGTGCACACAAAGGGACGAACTGCGGGTCGGGGTCATCGGGCTCGGCGGGATGGGCTTGTTCCACGCCCGCGTATTGAACGAGATGGACGGCGTGACAGTGACAGCCCTGGCCGACCCACCCAATCCCCGTCTCGGCGAGCTGGCCGACGAGCTCGACGCGGCGGTGGCCGCCGATCCGATGCGCCTCGCAACCTCCGCCGCCGTCGATGCCGTGGTCATCGCCTCGCCCGACGAGACCCACGCCTCGTTGGCCCTGGCCATGATCGAGGCGGGGCGGCCGGTGTTGTGTGAGAAGCCGCTGGCGGTGTCGGTGGCGGAGGCCGCCGAGGTGGTCGATGCCGAGGAGCGGCTCGGACGGAAAGTCCTGCAGCTTGGGTTCATGCGGGAGTACGACGCCGCCCACCGTCAGGTCGCCACGGCCCTCGCCGATCTGGGCTCCATCCACCACATACGCTGCGTGCACACCAACACCGTTACGACGCCTCGCTCCCTCCAGGTCATCGTCGGGCAGTCGATGGTGCACGATATCCACTCGGTCCGGTTCCTCACCGGTGCCGAGTTCGAGTGGGTGTCGGCCGACCACACCTCGACCGCCGACGGCACGCCGCGACATGTCCTGGTGATGGCGCGGTTGTCGAACGGCGCCCACGCCACGCTCGAGTTCGACGACGAGGCCTCCGCCTACCACGTGTCGGTCGAGATCACCGGCGAGCGCGGCGTCGTGACCACCGGCCAGCAACTCCGGGCGGAGGTTCGGCGCGACGGATTCCGGGTGGTGGAGGAGGGGGCCGACTGGTTCGCCCGCTTCGATCAGGCCTACCGGACGGAGCTTGTCGACTGGGTGGCGGCGGCCCGAGCCGGCGGCGCCAGTGGTCCGACCGCGGCCGACGGGCTGGCCTCCCAGCTCGTTGTCGACGCCATCGTCGAGTCGGTTCATCGAGGCACCCGGGTCGCAGTCGGTTGATAGATGGGACGGGGAGGCTCAGCCGAACGGATCCTCGACGTGCTCGATCACATCCCGAAGGCCGAGCGCTCAGTCGATCTCGTATTGGACCGCGGCCCGCTCGGTAACGCGACCGGCGATCAGCTCGGCAATGAAGTCCTTGTGGACCGGGTCGTCCCGGTAGACGACGTAGTCGTCGGACGAGTCGAAGTCGCCGACCACCACATAGTCGAAGTTCTGGTCGCTCAGCCCGACGTCGGGCCCGTGGCGGTACTGCTTGATCTGCTCGATCGTGGCCGCCAGATTGTCGAGTCCGGCTGCGACGGCCGCCACGTGATCCGCGTCGACCCCGTCGGCCCACTTGAACATCACCACATGTCGAAACATCTCGGATTCTCCTTCACGCCGGGCCTTCGTCGGACCCCGTCGAACTCTTGTAGCAGAAAGCGAGCCCTCGGCTCGCTTTCTGCTACAAATCTTCCTCGAGGTGGGGGCCGGGCAGATCGGCCGGCCGGGGAATCAAGGTCATCAGTCCCTGACCGATGCCGCCGTCGACATAGACGACCTGCCCGGTCACGTACGCCGCATCGTCGGAGGCGAGGAACGACACCACGTTGGCCACGTCGTCGGGCTCGGCCAGCCGCCGGAGCGGAACCGCTCCGGCCCGCACCTCCCGGACCCGTTCATCGTCGTAGACCGAACCCGCGCCGGGCGTCGGCACCAGGCCGGGCCCAACGGCGTTGGCCCGCACGCCCCGGGGTCCCCATTCGAGCGCCGTCTGCACGGTGAAAGCCAGGAGCGCCGCCTTCGACGGGGTGTAGGCGCCGACACCGGGGCTGGCGGCCGCGGCGGCGATCGACACGATGTTGACGATGCTGCCACCACGGTCGAGCATCGACCGGCCGAAGGCCTGGGTGCAGTTGAAGGCGCCGCCGAGGTTCACGGCCAGCACGTCATGGAACTCCTGCGGGTCGACGTCTTCGAGCGGGCTGAAGCGCCAGATCCCGGCGTTGTTGACAAGCACGTCGGCGGGGCCGACGTCGGCCGCCACGGCCCGCACCGCTGCGTGGTCGGCGACGTCGCAGGTGACGACGTCGGGGCCGGCGGTGGCGTCGAGGCCGACCACATCGAACCCATCGGCGGTCAGGCGGCGGGCGATGGCGGCGCCGATCCCTCGACCGGCTCCCGTCACGACGGCGGTCGGCATTACGATGCCTCCATGGCTGGAGAGAGGACTGGCGAGATGGCCGGATATGAGGTGCAGGTCGAACGTGACGAGTGTGTGAGCGCCGGGAAGTGTGTGGCGTCGGGGCCTGGGTACTTCGTGTTCGACGACGAGGAGCTGTCGATGATCGCCCACGACGGGACCAAACCCGACGATGAAACCCTGCTGCGGGTGGCCCGGGCCTGTCCCAGCGGGGCCATCCATCTGTTCGCCGACGGTGACGAGGTCGACCTGTAGCGCTCGGCGGGCACCGCGTCAGCCGAGCCGCAGCAGGCGGCGAGCGTTGTCGTCGTACTGGGGCACATACGGGATCTCCTCCGGTTCGCTCGGCGCGTCCCAGCCGGCCAGATTGGTTCCGACCACGATCCGGTCCCGACCGACCTTACGTTCGAGGAGGGCGAGCGAGTCGTCGTCGTGTACGTGGTTGTCGTACCACAGTCGCCGCAGCGCGCCGGCGAAGTCGACGGGATGCTCCCGGGCCCACGGTCGGGTCCGGCCCTGGTGCTCCAAGCGACCGGCCATGTAGGCGGCCGCTCCCCCGCCGTGGGAGAAGCAGAGGTCGAGCTCGGGGTGGCGGTCCAGCACGCCGCCGTAGACAACGCAGACCAGGGCCAGCGTCTCCTCGAACAGGAACCCGACCGACAGATCGAGATCGTACTTGCGGATACGAGGGTCGCGCAGCGGCCCGTCGATCCCCCACGGTGCCGGGTGCACGAAGATCGGCACGTTGTGCTCGACGGCGGCGGCCCACACCGGGTCGAGCCGCTCGTCGTCGAAGTCGATACCGAAGTCGGTGCCGATGTAGGCGCCGACCAGGCCGAGATCACCGACGGCCCGCCCCAACTCGACGACCGCCGCCGCCGGGTCCTGCATCGGCAGTTGGGCGAACCCCCGGAAGCGGTCGGGATGGCCGGCCACCACGGCGGCGAGTTCATCGTTGTGCCACCGGCAGAACTCGGACGCCACGTCCGGCTCGACATGGTGGAAGTAGGTGATGGGGTTGGGCGACAGGACCTGGAGCTCAATGCCGAGGTGGTCGTTGAGGCGGAGCCGGATGTCGGGATCCATGAACGGCGTGCCGGAGTAGTCGACGCCGTCGAGCACATAGTTGCCCACCCGGAACCGGGGCCGCCCCTCGGGCCCCGTGCCCAGCTCGGGCCCGTACTCTCCGGCGCACCCCATCACCCCGGGTAGCACCGTGTGGGCGTGTACATCAATCATCGTTTTTCCCCTCGACGCTCGGTTGGCGCTGGCGGGCCATGTGTCGGCCCGACTCATGGACCATAGTAGTTGGAACCCTAGCGACGTCTGGAGTCCGGTTGAACACGAATACCTCGAACGGAGACGGCCGGCCAGTGATCCTGGCCGCCGGATGCCTCCTCGATCACGACGCCCCCACCCTCGTTCGGGCGGCTGCAGCCGCCGGGTTCGACGGGGTTGGACTCCGACTTTCGGGTGAACACGCCTTGCCGAGCGACCGACGCGTCGACGAGCTGCGGCGAATGGCCGACGACCTCGGCCTGGCGATCCATGACGCCGAGGTGATCCGGATCGACCGGACGTGGAGCCCGACAAGCGTGCCGCCCGACTCGGCCCGTCGACTGCTGGAGGCCGCGGCCCGAATCGGCGCCACGGCGATCCTCGTGGTGTCCGACCTGCCCGACGAGGCCCGCACCGGCGAGGCCGTCGCCGCGCTCGTCGAGGCGGCGGCACCGCTGGGGTTGCACGTCGGGCTCGAATACATGGCCTGGACCACACCGGCCACACCGGTCGGTGCGCTGGCCATGGCGGTCGCCACCGGATGCCGGGTGGTGGCCGACGTCCTACATCACGTTCGGGTCGGGGCCGGGGTCGACGAACTCCGGGCAGTGGTCGACGCCGGTCGCCTCGGATGGGTGCAGATCTGTGACGCGGCCACGGCGGAGGCCGTCGAGTTGGCCGACGTCGACCGCGACGCCCTGGTACGCGAGGCCCGCCACGGTCGGCTACCGCCTGGTCACGGCGCTCTGCCACTGGCCGAGCTGCTCGCCGCGGTTCCGACCGACACCGTCGTCAGCGTCGAGGTTCAGAGCGACGAACTCCTCGGGCTCGCTCCTCACGAGCGAGCCCGACTCCTTGCGTCCACCACTCGATCGCTCGTCTAAGCCGCTCCCCTCGTTGTGCTTTTGTGGGCTGACGTCCCGTTCGTGGGACGTGAGCCCG
>JAOUGG010000265.1 GCA_029857855.1 Acidimicrobiia bacterium
CGACCGCGTACATGGTCTGCTCGGACATGCCGTAGACCGCGAACTCCTCCTTCATGTTCTTGGCGTCGCCACCTCGGTATCCGGTGTCCTTGTTGAACCGGTTGAACCAGACATTGAATATCCAGACGGCGGCGGCCGTCTGAGCGATCTTGCCGATCGTCTTCACGAGCATTCATCCTTTCCGACGCCTCGGAACCAAGCGACGCCTTGCGGTTGTACGGCACGTTCAGCGCCGATCTCAACCCTAGGGCCGATCGAGCCAGACCGGCGATCAGCCCGATGGCCTGCTCGCCGCCGAGTTCGAGAAAGAGGCGGCCGTCGGCCCGAAGAAGCGGAGCTGCCGACGTCACCGCCGCTCGGGTGATGGCGAGGCCGCGCTCGAACCGGTGCACAGGTCAGCGGCAACCTGTCGTCCGGCTGGGAGCTCGCCAAGGACCGCCGCCGCCCGCCGAGCCAAGGCTTCGGTCTGGGGTCTCGGTACATAGATCCCCGGATCGACGGCCAACGGACCGGTCGCAGAACCTCACGGTGCCGGTGATCCGTACCGGTGGTTCGCTCTGTTCACGCCGTCGAATCCAGTTGTCGAGTGTCGCCGGATCAGGAGCGGCGTCGACGAACAGCACAGGCTTCCTCCTCAGCGCTCACGCACCCGGCGGCCCGAAGGCGCAACGTGGCCGCCCGCACGGCGTCGGCGACATCCTCGGCGAAACGGTCGGGACCCGTCATCCGGATTTGATCCCGATCAGCACCGCGGTGCCGGCGCCCTCGCTGTCAACCAGCACATCGAGCCGGTCACCGAAGGCCTCCCGGAGTTCCCCCGGTACGGCCCGGAACCGGCCGGGAGCCGAGCCGACCTCGCTCAAGACGGCAATGGCCAGCACGCCGCCGACGGCAAGCCGGGCGACCATCGGTTCATACAGCGTCGGGTTCCGGAATCGGTGGCACATGATGAGGTCGACCGGAGGCGTGTCGGGTAGACCATCGTCGAGGTCGGCGACGACGAACCGGCAGCGATCGGCCAGGTCGAGCCGCCGGGCGGCCGCGGTCGCCACGTCGACCGCCACGCTCGACACGTCGACGCCGGTCACATCGAGACCCCGCCCGGCGAGCCACAGCGATCCCGCTCCGGTCCCGCAGGCCGGCTCGAGGGCTCGGCCCGAGGTGGGGAAGCGGTGGGCATGGTCGGCGAAGTCGATCGGCACCGCCGGGATGATCGGTCGAGCGGCTGGATCGGCGGAGCGTCCGTACCGCTCGTTCCAACGCTCGCGGTCGTCGTCAGCCATCCCCGTCGCTGCGGCGGCGGCGAAGCCAGCTCAGGCCCGGTGTCCAGGCATCGGTCGACCAGAGCGCCCAGGCGACGAGTACCGGCTGGAAGAACAGCCGAAGGAACCGTTCGAGGTCGGTGTCGAGCCCGAAGGCGTCCTTGCCCTCGATGAACTGGGCGATGTTGCCGGGAAAGATGACGAGGAAGAACGCGGCCACCACCCAACCGACGAGGAGCTTGTGGCGGGCCAGGAGCAGCAGAGCCAGGCCGAGCGCGATCTCGACGACGCCGGAGACCACGACGACGATGTCGGCATCGATCGGGAACCAGCCGGGAACCTGGGCCTGGAACGCCTCACGCTGAACACTCAGATGGGCGATGCCGGTGGCGATGAGGGTGGCACCGAGCAGCCAGCGGCCCGGGGTGCGGAGGGATTGGAACACCCCGCAACCCTAGTTCGCTGGGCCCGACCGCCCCGAGTCGTCCGACCGCCTCCTATCGATTGTGATCGAGGATCTCGTCGATCCGGGCCTCGTCGTAGCCCAACTCGGTCAACAGTTCGGCGGTGTTCCCACCGAGGTTCGGGGCGTGATGACGGAGCCCGGGCGTGCCCGACCGGAACATCACCGGTTCCCGCACGATCCGATAGGGACCCTCAGTGGGGTGCACGTCGGACCGCAGCATCCCGACCGCCGAGAAGTGCGGATCGTCGCCGAGGTGCTCCAAGTCGACGACGGGGACGGCCGGGATCGAGCACTCGTCGCACAGTTCCATCCACTCGGCCGTCGTGCGGGTGGCGACGAGCTCGTCGAGTAGGCCGTAGAGGGCGTCGACGTTGGTGATCCGATCGTTGATCGTGGCGAATCGGGGGTCGGCGGCCGCCTCCGGTTTGCCGGCCAGGGTGAAGAAGTCGGCCCAGTTGCGGTCACTGTAGGGGAGGATGCAGACCCAACCGTCGGCCGACCGGCGGGGCCGGCGGTGCACGGTCCGCATCCGCAGGTAGCTGAACTCGCCGACATGTGGTTCGAAGGTGTGACCGCTCAAGTGCTCGACCAGGTTGAACGCTGCCATCGACTCCGCCATCGGTACCTCGACGAAATCGCCCTCGCCGGTGCTGGCCCGCCGGAACAGCGCGGCCAGCACGGCGTAGACGATGTGGAGCGACGTGATCTTGTCGGCCACGATGCTGGGAACATATGCCGGTTCGGGGCCGAGCCAGGCGAACATGGAGGCGAACCCGGAGGCCGCCTGGATGACGTCGTCGTAGGCGGCCTTGTGGGCGTATGGTCCGTCGCTGCCGAAACCGGTGGCCGAGCAGTAGACGAGGTCGGGGCGGCGCTTGCGGAGGTCGTCGTCGGTGAGGGCGAGCTTGGCCAGCGCCTGCGGGCGCATGTTGGTCACGAAGACGTCTGCCGTCTCCACCAGGTCGAGGAGGGCGGCGCGTCCGACATCGGTCTTGAGGTCGAGCACCATCGACCGCTTGTTGCGGTTGACGTTGATCGAGAACGCCCCCATTTTGGGCGAGCGCTTGGGATCGAAGTCCCGCATGAAGTCGCCGCCTGGCGCCTCGACCCGAACGACGTCGGCGCCGAGGTCGGCCAGGATCTGGGTGGCGAAGGGCCCCATGACCACGGTGGTCAGATCGATGATCCTAACCCCGGTCAGCGGGCCGTGTGGCGTGTCGTCGTCCATAGCCCGCCATGGTTGCCCAGCTCGCCGGTCGATACAAGATCGGGCGTTCGGCCGGGCGGTGAGCCGGGACACGTCGGGATGAGCCGGGATCAGCCGCCGACGCCGACCAGCCCCACGACCACCACGAGCGCGCCGACGATCGTCAAGCCGACCGCCGAACAGCAGAGCGAGATGAAGCGGTAGCGGCGGGAACGGCCGAGGAGGCGGGCGGCTTCGTGGAGGTCATCGACCCGGACGGCCGCCGCGCTCTGGATGCCGGCGACGCGAGCCATGGCCGCGGTGATCAGCGCCGGGATCCCAAGGGGCCAGCAGACCACGAGGCTCAGCACCCCGACGATCCATGGGGTGACGCCGATCCCCGGTCGGTTCGAGCGGCGCTCGGCGGAGGCCGTCCAGAGCGGCGGCGCAGGCATTGGTGGCGGTATCAGCAACAGCGGTGGTGCGCTGAGGTCGGTCATGGACGGCTGATCGATGGCGAGTAGTGACTCCATGTCCCCGTATCGGCGCGATCGAGGAGGCGGTTGACGACGATTCCGGCGACACGTCGATCGGCACAGCGGTTGTGCGGCTGATTGATGGTCGGCGGCGGGCTCGGTGCCCTACAATCTGGACAGACAAGGATCGGTCGGGACGCCTGGCGTCCACCTGCGGTCAGTCAATCGGGGCCTGTAGCTCAGTTGGTTAGAGCAAGCGACTCATAATCGCTCGGTCGCGGGTTCGAGTCCCGCCGGGCCCACCACCGATGACCAGGGAAAACTCCGATGGCCGCACTGATTCCGTACGAGGATCGGCCGAAAATCCAAGAGTCATCCGAGAGTCCCCATGAAACGCCGGAGGGCCCGGAACTCGACGTGTGGCAGATCGACCCGATCACGAAGCCGCCCGAAGTTGTCGACGCAGTCCCTGGGACCAGGACCACATGTGGCATTTCCGCCCGTACTTCTCCCGCATCCGGAAGACCCACAGGTCGTGAAAGACGCCGGCGATCTGGTTGTACTCGTCCCGCCGGTCGAACGGCCCGACGGTTCCATCAATGAACAACAGGACGTGGAGGTCCCGACCACGCAGGGTGCGATGAGCGTTACCCGATCGATGAGCGCCTGGTCGCTACGGTCGCTGGCGAGGTGGCGCCGACAGCCGGTGTTCCCGAGCACTGCACTGGTGCCGTAGAACACTCCCCGGTCGTGGCCTTGGTGCCTCTACCGGTGATGTCCTGGTGGGCGGCGGTGGGCAGAGAAGCGCGCCCCGAGGCGGGCAGGCGAGGCGGAGGGACTTCCTGCTCTGGCCTATCGCCCGTCGGCGGTGTCATGGTTGGCACAGGTTGGTGTCGCATACTGGAGGCCTGATGACCGAAGTCAGTGGGCAGGTTGGCTCGGAGTCGTTGCGGACGGCGGCCAGGCCGAGACCGGTGGGACCGGTGAGTCGGATACGCCTGACCGCGGGGACCGTTGCTGTTGCCGGAGTTGTTACCGGCGTGATGCTGGCCGTGGACCGGCTGTCGGATGGCCCATGGGAGCAGGTGGTCGCGTTCGTCCTCGGGTTGGCCGTGATCCCGTTGATTGCGTCGCCTATCGAGTGGTTCGTGCACCGCTTCGTGTACCACGAGGAGGTCCTTCGACCGCTTGGCGCGATCTTCGTGGTGCATACCGCCCATCACTATGCGTTCTTCCCGACGTGGCGATACGTCACGTCGGGCCCGGCTCGCCGGCTGGCAATCCGCCGTCGTGGCTCCGACGTCCATGCCACGCCAGCCGGCAACGCGCGCGTCAGGTTGGCCCACTTCTCGTGGTATATGGCAATCGGGGCGGTGCTGGTGTGGACGCCGGCCTGGTTGATGACACGGAATGTGGCGTTCCTTGCTGGGCTGGTGGTCTCCTCGGCGGTCGTGTCGAACCTGTTCATCGTCGTCCACGACACCATCCATCGCCCCGGTAGTCATCGCATGATGGAAGCCCAGCCGTGGTTCCCGTTCCTGGACCGGCACCACTACATCCACCACGTCGATCTTGGCGCGAACCTCAACTTCCTACTGCCGCTCGCTGATCTGTTGTTCGGGACTCTGCGTCGCCACCTGACCCCCGAGGAACTCGCCGGTCACGGGCCGCTGGAAGCAGCCAAGGCACGGCCGATCGGTCAAGGCGAGCGGGCCCGCATGGGGTCCGGCTGATCGGGCGGCGACGCGGACATGGCAATGGAGAAGGTAGAGGCATCCATCTTCCCGGGTGTTCGTCTCGCCGCCCGATGACGTCCGGGTTGAGGGTGTTGCCGCGGGTCCAAGACGATCTTC
>JAOUGG010000266.1 GCA_029857855.1 Acidimicrobiia bacterium
AGCGGGTCGAGCAGGCCGGTGACCGTGGCGGCGTCATGGACCGAGTTGTCTTCCGCTCCGAGTCGAGCCATTGGTTCAGCGTAGACGGCCCGTTCCCAAACCGTCATACGGGCTTCACCGAACCTCGATCGGACAACAGCACGAATGAGACTCATGAAACCTGATAACAGGATTGTCAAGTTTGGTCGGGTCGGATAGAATGGACGCACTATGGCAGTAGATCCCAAGAAGTGGACCATCAAGACCAACGAAGCGGTCGCCGCAGCCATCGAACGAGCCGGCGCCGAATCGAATCCCGAAGTAACCCCCGACCACCTGCTCTCGGCGCTGCTCGGCCAGGCCGAGGGCGTCGTGTTGCCCCTGCTCACCAAGGTCGAGCGGCCGGTCGCCGCACTCCGCAAGGAGACCGAGGAGTCCCTCGCCAAGCTCCCCAAGGCCTACGGTACCGAACCCCGCCTTTCCCGTCAGACCAACCGCGTGCTCAACGAGGCCGACTCGGTCCGGGCCGATCTGGGCGACGAGTACGTCTCCACCGAACATCTGCTCCTGGCGCTGGCCAATCCCGACATGGGTGGCGCCACTGCGGCTCGCATCAACCTGACCCGAGATGAACTGCTGGCCGCCCTGCAGGACGTGCGAGGCTCGCATCGGGTCACCAGCCAGAACCCCGAGGATCAGTTCCAGGCCCTCGAGAAGTACGGCCGTGACCTCACTGAGGCGGCCCGAAGCGGAAAGCTCGATCCCGTGATCGGTCGCGACGACGAGATCCGCCGCGTCATCCAGGTCCTCAGCCGTCGAACCAAGAACAACCCGGTGCTCATCGGCGAACCGGGCGTCGGCAAGACCGCCATCGTCGAGGGCCTGGCCCAGCGTGTGGTCGAGGGCGACGTGCCCGAGTCGCTGCGCAACCGTCGGGTCATCGCGCTCGACATCTCGGCCATGCTGGCCGGGGCCAAGTACCGGGGCGAGTTCGAGGAGCGGTTGAAGGCCGTGCTGAAGGAGATCACCGACGCCGAGGGCGAGGTCATCACCTTCATCGATGAGATGCACACCATCGTCGGCACCGGCGCCGGCGGCGATTCCGCCATGGACGCTTCCAATATGATCAAGCCGATGCTCGCCCGGGGCGAGCTGCGCATGGTCGGTGCCACCACCCTGGATGAGTACCGCAAGTACGTCGAGAAGGACGCAGCCCTGGAGCGCCGCTTCCAGCAGGTGTTCGTCGGCGAGCCCTCGGTCGAGGATTCGATCGCGATCCTCCGCGGCCTGAAGGAGCGCTACGAGGTCCACCATGGTGTGCGCATCCAGGACTCGGCGATCATCGCCGCCGCCACCCTGTCGGACCGCTACGTGACCGGCCGGTTCCTGCCCGACAAGGCCATCGACTTGATGGACGAGGCCGCCTCCAAGCTGCGGATCGAGATCGATTCGCTGCCGACCGAGATCGACGTGGTCGAGCGCCGCATCGGTCAGCTGGAGATGGAGAAGCTGGCGCTGGCCAAGGAGTCGGACACGGCCTCACAGGAGCGTATGGCCGAGCTCGAATCCGAGCTGGCCGACCTCAAGGAACAGTCGGCCGCCATGAAGGCCCACTGGCAGAACGAGAAGGATGCCATCGAGCGCATCCGGACCCTGAAGGAGCAGGCCGACAATCTGCACCGCCAGGCCGAACGGGAGGACGACCTCGGTCGCCGTTCCGAGATCATCTACGGCGAGCTGCCGACCGTCGAGCACGAGATCGAGGAGGCCTCCACCGCCCTGTCCGTGCTGCAGGCCGATCAGACCATGCTGAAGGAGGAGGTCGACGAGGAGGACATCGCCGAGGTGGTGTCGCGCTGGACCGGCGTTCCCGTCAGCCGCCTGATGGAGGGCGAGGCCCGCAAGCTGCTGCGCCTCGAAGACGAGCTGCACAAGCGGGTCATCGGCCAGGACGCCGCCGTTTCCGCGGTGGCGGCCGCCATCCGGCGAAGCCGGGCCGGGCTGTCGGATCAGAACCGCCCGATCGGCACATTCCTGTTCCTCGGCCCCACCGGCGTCGGCAAGACCGAGCTGGCTCGGACTTTGGCCGACTTCCTGTTCGACGACGAGCGGGCCATGATCCGCATCGACATGTCGGAGTACATGGAGAAGCACACGGTCAGCCGTCTGATCGGTGCCCCTCCGGGCTACGTGGGCTACGACCAGGGTGGTCAGCTGACCGAAGCGGTGCGCCGCCGCCCCTATGCGGTGGTGCTGCTCGACGAGGTCGAGAAGGCCCATCCCGACGTGTTCAACGTGCTGTTGCAGTTGATGGATGATGGTCGACTCACCGACGGTCAGGGCCGCACGGTCGACTTCACCAACGTGGTGTTGATCATGACCTCGAACCTGCCCGTTGACCCGAAAGACTTCTTCCGTCCGGAGTTCATCAACCGGGTGGATGACATCGTCCGCTTCAGCGAACTCACCGAGGACGACCTGATCAAGATCGTCGACATCCAGCTAGAGCTGCTGGCCCGCCGCCTGGCCGATCGTCGCATCGCGATCGACGTCAGCGACGAGGCTCGCAAGCTGCTGGGCCGTCTCGGTTACGATCCGGCCTTCGGTGCCCGGCCGCTCAAGCGCACGGTGCAGAAGGAGATCGCCGACCGCTTGGCGCTGATGATCCTCGAAGGGGATCTGGGCGACGGTGACAAGGTGCTGATCGACGTCGGTGGTGAGGCCGGCGACGACGCCGAAGGGGCCGAATTCTCCTTCACCCGAGCCTGACACCGTACTCCTCCGTCGGCGGAACAGTTCCTCACCTGGGGGATGTCAGGGAGAGATCGGGGTCATCCCCGATTCACGAGCGGACATCGCGGGAGGACGATGGATGGCATGAGCTACTCAATCTCCCGCATCGCCCCACTCACCGCCGGCCTCGCCGTCACGGCCCTGGCGGTCGCCGCCTGCGACGTCGACCTCGGCTCCGACGCCGACAGCTACGACGGACCGACGGTCACCGAGTCGTTCGACATCGATGAGTTCGATCACCTCGTTGTCGACGACACGTGGACCGTCTTCGTCACGGTCGGTCCGGAGGCGGGTCTCGACGTCGAGGTGGCCGAGGATCTCCTCGACGAGGTGCAGGTCGATAAGAGCGGCGACCGTCTCACTCTCTCGCTCGACGGGCCACGGTGGTTCTCCTCCCACCGTGGAACCCGCGAAGCTCACCTCACCACTCCCAGCCTCAACGAACTCGATGTCGACGGGGCCGCCAGCGTGCAGATCGTCGGGCTTTCCGGCGACGAGCTCGATGTCGACCTCTCCGGCGCAGTGGATGTCGATCTGGGTGAAGTCGAACTCCAACGGCTGAACGTCGGCTTGGAGGGGGCCTCCTCCATCTCCGGAAACGGCGCCGCCGAAATCGTCACGGTGAACGTCGCTGGTGCCTCCGTGGTGGACTTCTCGTCGATGACGATCGATGAGGCCGAGGTCGATGCGGCCGGCGCCTCGTCGCTGGATCTCGACGGCGCCGCCGTCGTCAGTGGTCGCCTGGCCGGAGCTTCTTCGGTTGACGTGGCCGAAGGCGCTTCGGTCTCGCTGCAGACCACCGGGCTGTCGTCGATCGACTAATTGGCGTTCCGTGCTCACCGGTTCCGGGAAGCCGGATCCGGCGAGCACAACTATCATTGCGACCCATGACCTACGACGAGGTGGCGGCCGCCGCCCTGGAGCTCCCGCACTCCGTCGAGGGCACCAGCTACGGCAACCGGGCGTGGAAGGTCAAGGGCAAGACGTTCGCCTGGGAACGTCCCTTCCGAAAGTCCGACCTGAAGCGATTCGGTGACGAACCGGTACCGGACGGTCCGATCCTCGGGCTCGCAGTCGACGACCTGGAGGAGAAGGAGGTGATCCTGGCGCAAGGCCGACCGGGCTTCTTCACCATTGCGCACTTCGACGGCTACGCCGCAGTGCTCGTGCAGCTCGATGCGGCCGATGATGCCCAGCTGCGGGAGGCCTCGTCGACGCCTGGCTCTGCAAAGCTCCGGCGGCCCTGGCCCAGGCGTACCTCGACTCCGAGGCCTGACCGCCGCAGCTATGGCCGTTCAGATGCCGACCGGGATGCGACGTCCGGCCAGGTGGCCCGCAAGGTGATCGGCCAGGTCGGCCGAGTCGGGGCCGACGCCGTCGAGGAAGCTCGACTTCCGGCGGCGCAGGAACGGCAGCCCCAGGATGTACATCCCTGGAAGGTTCATGACGCCGCCGTCGTGAACCACTGCGCCCTTGGCGTCGAGGACGGCCTCGGGCAGCCAGGGGTAGTTCGGTCGGAAGCCGGTGGCCCAGATCACCGTTGCGAACTCGCCGACCGGTGACATCAGAGGCGACTCGGGGATCACGATCGGATCCGGGCGGTTGGCCGCTTCGACCTCGGACGTCAGGCCCTTTCCCTCGACGAACTCGTCGATCTGGTCGAGAAGGCGACCCATTTTCAGATCGGCCGACGTGATGGCGTTGGCCAGTGAGCCGGAGAACTGCACATGGGAGTCGGTGATCCCGGCTAGACGTCCGGCGAGCTGTACGCCGTTGCCGGCGAGGGTGTTGAGGTCGAGGTCGCGCTGTTCGGGTGAGCCGACCAGCTGCAGCGACGGAACCCGGCGGGCCCGGGCGATGTCGTCGACCCGTTTGTAGCCCTCGTCGAGCAGGCCGAGCGTGTCCATCCACCAGTGGATGTTCATGCCCCGGTAGGCGCGGGGCAGGCGGACGTGGTGACCGACGGCGAGCGTGACGTCGCGCCCGGCCCGGGCCAGCTCGTCGGCGATCTGGGCCCCGCTGGCCGAGGGGCCGACCACGAGAACCCGTCCCGGATCGATCTGATCGGGATTGCGGTAGTGGATCGGGGCGAGCTGTTGCACACCGGCCGGCAGGTTGTCTGCCAGCAGGGGAACGCGGGGAGTGCTGCAAGCACCGGTGGCCACGATCACCGACCGGCAACGCCAGGTGCCGGCCGCGGTGATGACGTCGTAGCGCTCGGGGCCGTCACCGGTGCCGTTGCAGTCCAGCGGCTTCACGGCGGTGACGGTCACCCCCTCGACGATCGGGGCGTCGATGATACGGCGGTAGTGATCGAGGAAGGATGCGGTCTCGGCGGCGGTCATGTAGCCGTCGGGATCGTCACCGTTGTAGGCGAACCCGGGCAGGCGGGTCATCCAGTTGGGGGTCAGCAGCCGGAGTGAGTCCCACCGCTCGGTCCGCCACGAGTTGCCGACCTCACCT
>JAOUGG010000001.1 GCA_029857855.1 Acidimicrobiia bacterium
TCGACGGCTTCTGGACCAAGCCGTCCCTCACCTCGGTGGCGACGCTCACCACGGCTGACGATGAAGTCATCGAGCTCACGCCGGGTCGCACCTGGATCCAGTTGATCGAACAGGACTCGGGGTACTTGCGATGAGCGTTTCACCGCTCGCCCGTGGCCGTTCCATGGCCGTTGCCGCCGTTCTGGCCATTGTGGCCGCCGCCTGTTCGGGCGGTGGCACCACCGACCTTACCGACGGTGCGGCCGACGCCGGGTACTCGCTCGCCTTCGACGACGGGTCCCCCGAGTCGCTCGATGAGGCGCTCGACGGCGACGACGAGGGGGACGCCGAGTCGACCCGTGTCGACGAACGGAGCAACGACCACCTCTTTCGTGTGCTCGAATCGTTGAAGGCCGGTGGATCTCAGGGCCCGGCCACCTCGACGACCAGCACCACCACGCCCGCCGACGGCTCGGCGGGCGGAGCCCCGTCGTCGGGTGAGTCGTCGCCCATCTCCGGATCGACCGCAACCACGATTGGTGGAGGTGGGGGTGGCGACACCGCGATCTACACGGGGGAACTCGGGCGTCTCGGACGCGACCAGGTCGTCGTGGCAGCGCGGGCCCCGGCTCCGACGGTCGCCCCCGGTCACCTTCCCCTCACCGGTCTGCCGGGCGACGTCCCCAATCGCCCCGCCGCGGTGGTGAAGGTCGACAACGGACGCCCGGCCCGCCCCCAGACCGGCCTCAACTCGGCTGACATCGTGGTCGAGGAGGAGGTCGAGGGAGGGGTCACCCGTTTCGCCGCGGTCTTCCACTCCACGTCCACGGCGGTCGGTCCGGTCCGCTCGTCGCGGACGACCGATATCGGGATCATCAACGGATTCGGGTCGCCGCTGCTGTTGTATTCCGGGGCCAATGCGGTGACGGACACGCTGATTCGCAAGCAGCCGACCGTGCAGAATCGCAGCGCTGCGACCTCGTCGGGTTACTGGCGGTCCTCGTCGCGGCGGGCTCCGTCGAACCTCTACAGCGACACGGGCTCGCACTGGGCCAGTGCCACGGGTGGACCGCCACCGGCACAGTTCTCCTACCGGAGCGACGGTGATCCAGTCGGCGGTGTCGAGGACGGTTCGCTCACCGTCGCCTACCGGGCGTCGCATGCCGGGTGGAGCTGGGATGGAATCCAGTGGTTGAGGACCCAGGGCGGTGCCGCCCACACGACGGCATCCGGTTCGCAGATCTCGGCCGCCAACGTTGTGGTCGTCGAGGCCAGGGAGGTTGCGACCGGCATGGTCGACTCGAGCGGGGCGACGGTTCCCGAGTTCGTTTTCGTCGGTGAGGGCAAGGCGACCGTGTTCACGGCGGGCAAACGTATCGAGGGAATCTGGAACCGGCCGACGCTGGCCTCGGCCGCCACCCTGACCACGGGGGATGGCTCGGTGATCAAGCTGACCCCGGGCCGAACCTGGATCGAACTGATACGAGCCGGCGCGGGGATGCTGCAATGAAGGCCCTTCGCCGTTGCCCGTTCCTCCCGGTGGTCGTGGTCGTCGGCGTCCTCGTCGTCGCCGGCTGCTCCGATCCGGCACCGGAACTCACCATCGACGAACGGATCGAGCAGGAGCAGGTCGAACTGGTCGAGGCCGGGGCGTCCCCGGAGGTGGCCGACTGCGTCGTCCGGCTGGCTCGCCAGGATCTGCGTTCCGGACCGATCGACGAACTGACCCGCGACGAATTGTTGGTGAGCTGCGAGCGAACCCAGGCACTGTTCGACGGCGTGGACGTCGTCGAAGACCCGGATGCGCTGGCGTCCGTCGATGGACCGGACACCCTGGGTGATGACCCTGCCCTGGATTCGCTGTGGCGATCATGTGAGGGGGGGAGCGGCGCTGCGTGCGATGACCTTTTCGAACAGGCACCGGTCGGGAGTGACTATGAGCGGTTCGGCGTGAGCTGCGGTGATCGCGACGAGATACTCCGCTGCTCGGAACTCGACGAGGAGTCGTCGTAGCGTCTCGTCGCCACGCCGAAGAAGCCCGGCTATGGTCCTTCGGCCTCGACCGGGTCGAGAGGTTGTGGGCCGTCACACCGTCGATCGGGTCGAGTCGTCGAATGCCATGCACCATCGGGCCGAAAGATGTGCAACCTCCGGTCTTCGCCGAGCTTCACCGTCCATTGCCCCTCGTGAACCGCGTGATGATGACGACCACAGAGTGGAATCAGGTTGCAGAGATCGGTGCTGCCGCCCTGCTCCCACTGCTGAATATGGTGGACCTGGGACCATGCCAGCGGACGATCGCACTGGCTCCAGGCACAGGTTCGGTAAATTGCTCGGATGGCCTGCCATTGGCTGTCGGTTGCGGTGCGATGCCGGCGACCGACGTTGATGGGCACCCGTTGTTTGTCGACCACGATCCGCTGGATGGTGGCGTCGCACGCCAACCGAGAAATCGTTTCCGGTGCAAGGCGATGCCCGGCGCTGGTTTCGTGCACCGAGGTTGTGTGGGCGCCGCCGGTGAAGGTCTGCCAGTCGACCACAAGGTTGATGTGGGGCCGGCCACCACCTCGATTGGCGGCGCCGGTCAACAGTTCGTGGGCGGCGGTGGCGGCCAGGTTCGGGGTCTTGTTGGCGCCTCCCTGGTTGGCCAGCCGTGTGAGGTGTGCCTCGACCGCGTTGACGATCGACTCGTAGCGCTCGGGGTCGAACTCGGCGTGAATGTTGCCCATGCCGGTTCGTTCGTCGAACCAGTGGCGCCACGTTGACGCCGCCTGCTTGCGTTTGGTGTCGGCCAGCCCGTGGTCGCCTCTGATGCGTTCGGCCTCCCGCCGAACTCTGGCCGCGAACACGTCGGCCGGGTCGCGGCGAGCCGCAGCGATCAACTCGTCGGTGTTGAGCTCCTGCTGCTGGTCGGGTGTCAGGTCTTTGGCGGCGTTGGTGATGGCGTCGACCTGAGCGCCACCGATCTCACCGCGGTCGACGGCGTCACCGACCTTGCTCATCGATGCCACCGTCTTGGACCGTGACGCTTCATGGCGGGCCGCCGAACCGCGGACTCGACGCCCGTCGCCCAAAAGCGTCGCGTGCGCCCCTGCGCCAGAGGGATCATGTCCGTCGACTGCCAAGCGATCAGCGGCCACACCAACCCGCATCAACAGGCTCTCGATGGCCTGCTGACCAACCCGCGCGCCCGCCGTGAGCTCACGAAGCTCAGCAGCCGAACACGCAGCGACATCAACGCCACCAACCAGTGGCGTCAACATCTCGAAGACTCCGACCGCCTCGGTCACCGGAATCGAACCGGTCTCAACCATCATCCCCACCAAACCTCTCGCACAGCAGAGCAAAGAACAGGCCAACACGATGCGGCTTTGGGGCTTGGTCCAAGGTGGGGAAGAGGGACCAGCCAACCGCTTCGACGATCGTAATATCGAACAATCGTTCTGTCAAACAATTATTCGCTTGTTGTCGCTTCGCAACGGTGACACGGTGACCGAGCAACCAAACGTGAACCGCATGTCGTTGTCACCAGGAACGGTCCGGTGAGCTGGTCCATGTCGACATCGAGAAGATCGCTGCGATCCCGGAGGGTCGGCGTTGCCCGGGCTGCCGGCATGGTCACGGCGCCCGAGCCGCGGACGCCTCGATCACGTCGGTCAAGTGGAGGTGGAATCGTGGCGGCACCCGATCGTCCATGTCGAGCGCCGAGGCCGGCACCTTCCTGGCAACGAAGACGGTGATACAGCGACGATGGGTTTCCACGCCCCCGGTCACCTTGTAACCGACCCCGATGCCCACCACGTTCGGCAGACTGCGAAGCTCATCACCGTGCTCGGCGATCATCGAGGCCAACGAGGCGAAGTCGTCCGGGTAGGGCGACGTCACCCCCCGGCAGGGCACGCCGTCGATCGATTCGGATGGCATCGGTTCACGTCTCCATTCGTGAGACAGTCGGTGTCGGACTGTTGGACGGAGCACCGTGAGCCGCTGATACAGAGCATTGGTCGCCTCGCCGATCGGAGGGTGCCCGGGAAGAAGTATCCGGGATTCCCGTATCAACGTCCCGGTACGTTCCGTCTTGTTGGTATGCGGTCCACAGCTCGACGGACATCCGAACTCGGCGTAAGCTCGCTGGCCATGGCTTCTCGCACCGAGCTGGCTGAGGCGGCGCTCTCCGGCGACTCTGCAGCGTGGCGCGTCCTGGTGGAGATGCACAGCGGGCTCGTCTGGTCGATCATCAGGGGTATGGGCATCTACAACGCGGATGCCTCCGACGTCTTCCAGTCGGTGTTCGTCCGGCTGGCGGAGCGATTGCACCAGATCGACGACGCCGAGCGACTTCCCGGCTGGCTGGCGACGACCACGAAACGGGAGATCTACGATCTGGCCCGTTCGAAACACCGCCGCACGGACCCGACCGAGTCGATCGCCGAGGAGCCGTCGACCGACCCTGGTCCCGATCGGGAGGTCATCGACGCCGAGACCCGCGAGCAGGTTCTGGCGGCGCTGGCCCGGCTGCCCGAGGAGGCGCAGCAGTTGCTGCGGATGGTGGTGATGCGAGACGATCTCTCGTATGCCGAGATCAGTGAAGCGCTGGGAATCCCCGTAGGCAGCATCGGACCGAAACGGGCCCGATGCCTCGAAAAACTTGCTGCAACCCCCGAAATCGCAGCACTGGCAAGGAGCTTGTGATGGGCGAGAACAACGATATGGTCGGTCGGCCGAAACCCGGCGACGACGAGTGGCTGGAGGACCTCGTCGCCGGCACGCTGCGGGTCGAGCACCCGGTGCCTCCCGAGGCGGTCGAGGCCGCCGCGGCGTTGTTCGACTTCGTGAACTTCGATGCCTCGATCGCCGAAGTCATGGAATCGGAGCTGGCAGTGCGGTCACAGAGCACCCGATCACGAACCTTCACCTGGACCGATCGGTGCAGCCTCATCCTGGAAACGGTGGCCGCCGCCGGCAAGACCCTGCTGACCGGAGTGGTCATGCCCGCCATCTCCGAGGTGGTAACGTTGCGAACTCCCGACGGCTCGGCCACCGACATCGACCTGGTGGCCGGCACGTTCGAGCTGTCGACCCCGGCCTCGATGGTCCGCCTCGAACTCGCCGGTGGTGCCTTCGTCACCCCCTGGTTTCGCCCGGCCTGACCCTCGAATTCAACCGCCGTAACAGGTGAACGCGAGGGCGGCCGGGTTGGTCGCCCCACCGGGTGCCGCCAAACGAGCTCTGGCCAGTGCGACCGGTGGGCTGATCCCGTCGACCACATCATGCAGGACCGATGATGCGAAGTCGATCAGGTTCCGGTCGTCGGCGAGGGCCGTGCTGGCGGCCACGACCCAGCGGCTGCCGACACCAAGAAAGCCGTTGGCGAAGGACGCCGATCCGCCGGCCCCGATGCGCTGGGTCTGACCGGCGTAACAGGCAGCCAGGACCACCGTTTCCGGCACCGCGTCGAGAAACATGAGGTCGTGGAGGAAGACGCGGCCGAACCCGAAGTCCAGCCAGTTGAACAGGGGGTTGTCGGGCTCAGGACCACCGTGGGCTGCGATGTGGACCACCCGCCGATCGAGACCCTCCGAGAATCGTTCGAAGTTATCGGTCGGGATCCGGTGGAGCGCCATCGAACCTCCGTCCACAGCCTCGATCTCGGCTCCGGCGCTGAGCAGCCCCGGCCCGACAGCCACTGCCGCCCCGGGAGCCGTGGAAACCCGGCGTGATCGACCCGTCAGGTGCCGGTGGGTGAACACGACGGAGAAGGGCCGGGCGAACAGTGAGGGGAGGGCGGCCCAGGGTATGTCGGCCAGCTCCTCGTCGACGCTGATCAGCACGGCGAGCTCGGGATCGTCGGGCAGATGTGCCGCGAGCGTTTCGTCCAGTGGCCGCAGGGCTTCGGCCATCTGTCCGAGAAGCGCCTGCTGGATTGTTGGAGGCGACGTCTGGAACAGGCGGCCCAAACGGGCTGCAGCGGCCACGGTTGGGCCGTCGAAGCCCGCTCGCCTGCTCACGACGGTCGGGTGTGCCCGTACCTCGCCACTCGATGGCGTCGCCGGGAAGGTGATGTACCAGGCTCCGTCGGCGCCGGTCAGGTCTACGAGGGTCGAGCCGTCCGGAGCCTCGAGCATCAACCCGTCGTCGTCGACCCGGTCCTGGCGTTGTGCCTGCTGCCATCGCAGGTCCTGGATCTGGTCCCGTATCCCGGCCAGCGCGGCCGCCTGGAGGTCATCGAGCACGCCACCGCTCTCCGACACGAGCGCCCGTGCCCGGTTCAGGAGCCGAGCCATTGCCGGGTCCTCGAGTCGAGGCCACCGCCAGGTTGCGATCTGTCGGCCCCGGTCAGCCCAGCGCAGGAACAGCTCATCGTCGGTTCCTCCGGCCAGCATTCTCTTGGCCGTCGCGGCGATGCTCGCCACCGAGGTGGCGGCGAGGGCGGCCACGTCGATGCCGCCGAGGATGGCGAGGTCCGACTCGAGGCGTCGGAATCCGCGGTCGAGTGTTTCGAGAGCCTCCGTCGGCCTGCCCTCGGCTTCGAGCAGCGCAGCCTCGGTCAGCGTGAGCAGCGCGATGTCGTCACTCAGCAGCGAGTCTCGCTTCACCCGGTCCAGTGTGTGCCGCGCCTCCCTCGGGTTGCCGTCCTCCACGAAGGCCCATGCGGTGTTGATGAGGACCGTGGCGATCTGGGCGTGGCGCCCGGCATCGGTCAGCTGCGCGATCAGATCCTCCGCCTGCGCGGCCAGGTCGACAGGCTGTTCGCCGGCTCGGATGCGAATGCCGAACAGGACAGCCCGGGCCGCGGCGGCCCAGCCAGGCCTGACCTGGGCATCCAGGCTGGCCGAGGCCTCTCTCGCCAACGCTGCGGCCGATCGGTGCCCGCCCTCGAGCTCAGCGGCTTGCGCCGCCAGGATCAACGCCTCCGACTGGTCGGTCGACTGGCCCCGCTGCTGAAAGAAGTCGACGGCATCGCGTAGGCAGCGACCGGCCTCGGCGAACAGACCGGCTCTGAGCAGCACCTCGGCGCGGATGACGTGACGCACGCCGTCGGGCCCGTCGAGGTCGATCAGAAGACGATCGGCTTCCGACAGAAGACGCAACGCCTGCGGGAGGTCGCCGCCGCAGCCTGTGATCCAGCCCCGATTGGCAACCGTTGCCGCGACCCACCACTCCTGATCCACCGACTCGTACGCCTGCTGGGCCCTGTCGGTCAACGCCAATGCCTCGTCGATGTTGCCGTCGTGGGTCTCGAGAATCGCCAGGTTGGTGCTCACATGGCCAAGCCCCATCACATCACCGGCCGACTCGTAGAGGGGGATGGCCCGCCGGTAGCGGTCAACGGCCTCGGGGGCCCGACCCATCCGCTGATAGAGGAGGCCCTGAATGTGGACGACCCGCCCCAGCGCGGCCGAACTCAGCGCGCCGGTCGACGCCACTGGATCGGATTCGAGGCCGTCCAACAGATCGAGACCCCGTTGAGGCTCACCGACGTCACTGTAGGCGCCGGCCAGGTCGGCACGGATGAGCCAGAGACGATCGTGGTCGTCGGGGTCCACCGCTTCCTCGGCCGCAGCGAGCAGCGAGATCGACTCCTCCATGTTGCGGAGATGCCAGTGGGCCACCCCCTGGGCCTGGAGGATGATCGCCCGTTCGCCCGCCTCCGAGACAGCCTCGGCGTCGCCCACACTGGTCAATGCGGCACGCGGGTTCGATCCGGCGAGAACCAGCAGTTCCAGCGGCGTCACGCCGGTCCCGTGGCGCTGCTGTGACGCCGTTGTCGGTGAAGGTGACGAGCGTGTATCAAGCCGACCATCCGCTCCCTCATGACCACTACAGTAGCTGAGGTCGAATGGAGGGCCATGAGAGTTACACGCGACGTTGTTTGGGCAGTCCTTGCCGTCCTGATCCTGGTTATGGCGGGATGCACCTCCGATTCGGATCCCGAACCCGAACCGGGCGCCTTCGTCGAGGATCTCGATGTGTTGTGGGCGGCGACGTTCGGCGACCCGGCCGGTGGCAGTTATTCCCGCTACACCGACTCCGACGAGACGAACTGGCGTTCCCGGTACCAGTACGCCGACATGACCACGATGCTTCCCGGCTCCGGTGTCGGTGACTGCGGCAGCGACGTCAACCTACCGATCGGGCTGTTCAACCTCCGCCAGGTGTACCTCTTCAATGGCGGGGGCAAGCCGGTTGGGCCGCCACCCGAGTTCCGAGTCGGTGAGCGCCCCGGAATCGAGTTCGGTCCCGACGGCAACGGGGAACTCGACAATCGGGAGCAGACGCTACCGGCCATCGAGCTGCCAGTGCCCGACAATCCCACTCGGGAGGACTTCATCAGGGCCGCCAACGCCCTGCTGGTCTTGGCGGCCGAGAGCGGCGTCGAGGATCCTCAACTGGCGCTCGACTACGTGCTGTCGCCGACGATGTTCCACGGCCACGGCAGCGAGGATCCCACCGAAGCGGCATCCGACGCCACCAGCGAATCGCTCACGGCCGCAGCCGATGCAACAAGCTCCGGCGCCGAGGGATCGACCATCTGGGTGATCGACTTCGGCCTGCCTGCCGATGCCGACGTCACCTGGCCGGGGAACATCAGCGGATCCCAGACCCAACCCCGACCGCCGACCGACCGGCTCACCTCGCAGTACGCCCACGGGCTGATGGTGGCGAGCGCAGCCGCGCAGGCCGCGCCGTCGGCGTCGGTCGAGGTGATCGACGTGGCCTACGACATCGCCGGCGGCAATGAGGCCATCTCCGTCCGTTCCATCGACCAGGGTCTCCTCAGCACGGGGATCCTGCAGGATGCGAAGAACGGAGTCCTCAACTTCTCGATCGGTTCGTATCACTGCCCCGAGGTCGTGGGAGACGACGGTTCCCTGCTCGAGCTGAACGACGATCCGCAGTTCGACGCCTTGCTCGCCGTGCTGGAGCCGTACCTGCAGCGGGTTCCTGTGGTGGCCGCCGTCGGCAACGATGTGACGAGCGAGGTCCTCTATCCGGCCGGATTCGACGACGTGATCGGTGTCGCCGCCATCGACGAGACCGTGCCGAACACGGAAGCCTGTCTCGACCCGGAGGGCGGCATCTTCTCCTGGTCGCCGGCTTCGTCGGCCCCGGAGACCTGCACCGTGCCGTCCGATCCGAGGGAGGCACCGTTCAACAACACGAGCGCGGTCAAGGAGTTCCGGGTCGGGGTCGACCTCGTCGTCGACTACCCGACGTTCAGTGCGGCCAACGGCGGACCGGTCGAGTACAACTACTATGGGGACGACGAGAAGCCGTACGCCGGCAATCCGATCAGCCTCAGCACCGGCAAGGTCCGGATGAGCGGCACGTCGCTGGCTGCGCCGGTCTACGCCGCCTGCCTGGCGGGGTCCTCCGACGGGAATCCGGTCTGCTGAGCGGCGTCCCGACCGGGCCTGACCGCGCGTATCGGCGTGTCGACTGAATCTACAACTCCGGCCAGCGACGCTTGTCGGTCGACGACGAGCGACGCTGGCCGGGCTTAGGACCGAGGGCCCAGCGGCGACGCCAGGCTCCGGCCTCGGGGCCCGTCGGCTCCGGTGTGGCGTTTCGGTAGGCGTTGCGGCGAGCCTGCCACCAGCCGGAGCCGAACTCGTCGGCCAGTTCGGCCACCTGTTTCTCGACCTTCTTGGCGAAATCCCGGGGATTCTCGTCGTCGCCGATCATCATCGCATGGCCGAAGACCACGGCGCAGCGGGCTCGCTTGGGCCAGTTCTTGCCCTTGGGCAGGATTGAACCGGTGCCGTCGAGATAGATCGGGATGACCGGGACCCCGCATCGTTTGGCCAGGTAGGCGGCGCCGGGCTTGTGTTCCGAGCTCCAGCCGTCGGGGCTTCGCCCACCCTCGGGGAAGATCAGGAGGCTTCGACCGTCCTCCAACGCCTTCTGGCTGTTCCGAAGCGACAGCTTGGAGATCTTCGTCCGTTCGATGGGTATGGCGCCGATGAACAGCGCGGAGAGAGCGCCGGCGAAGCGGTTGGGGAAGAAGTAGTCGGCTCCGGCCGCGATGGCCAGGTTCTCCCGCAAACGCGATGGCAGGGTGGCAAGCAGCAGGCTGGTGTCGGCGTGGCTGTGGTGGTTGGCGGCGAAGATCACCGGTCCGTTGATGTTGCTGATCCGGTCGGTGCCGACGACCCGCGGGTTGCCGTAGAACGCGATGGCCGGCTTGAAGAAGCTCCACACTCCGAATCGGCGGATCAGCTTGGCCGCGGGCCGGTGCGCCCACGCGGTGTCGTAGTGCACGCCGGTTTTCGGCGTCTTCTCCAGCTTCGTCAACCCTTTCGGGGTGGCGGGCGGTTGGGTTATGAATTTGAGCCAGCCCATCATCGCTTCGTTGCGCCTCGTGCCTCGTCGTGCCGATTCGTCACTACCCGGTGACGTCGGCCATCAGGATCGGGGGGTTGTGGTAATGGGTGATCGTCGGTTTCGGCCCGACAGTGTCGGTGGCCATCTCGAGCGCGTCGGCCAGGGTCGACGCCGGTTTGAAGCCGAGGCGGCTAACCGCCCGCTCATCGCCGCCGACGACGATGACCTGCCCGAGGTAGGCCATGGCATGTGAGCCCCAGTACCACATGTAGAACGGATGCACGCCGTGGTAAGCGTGGCTGGTTCGATACAGGTGCCGGTACCACTCGTCCTCGGCGAACTGCTTCTCGTAACGCTTCTCGATCTCGACCGGGTCGGTGGTGTCGGCCAGAACCTGTTCGAAGAAGTCGATGTAGCTCGGGTGGTGGACGGGATGGAACTCCCACGGCGTCGGATGGCTCATGATGAGCACCCCGCCCTCCCGCACCAGCGGTTTGCCCCGATAGAGGTTGAAGAAGTAGCCGAGGCCCTGGACCATGACGAGGATCGGATTCATGATCGAGTTGACGTTGTAGGGCGTGAGGTAGGGGAGGCCCATGGTCAGGACGTCGGTCTGGCCCTGCACCGGCACCAGGTGCTGTGCGTAGACCATCTCGGTCGTGCGTTTGTGGACCGCCTCGACCTCACCCGCCTGGATCGAGGTCATGTCGTAGGGCGCCTTCCACGAGTGGAACACCTTGCGACGGGCGCCCGATGGCATCCGTTCGAGACCGGCCTGCATGGCCGTGAAGGCGGCCCGGTCGGCCATCGACCATTCCCACTCCCGCTTTTGCAGCACCGCCATCGGACCGTCGTGGCCGAACGTGTTGGTGTTGAGGGTCGACTCGATCTGGAAGATCCGGGGACCGTGAGCTTTGATGACCTCACCCTGGCGCCAGTTCGAGCGGTGCAGTTCGGAGCTGTCCTGGTCCATGAACGACCGGGAGTGCCGCAGCGTGTGCACGTTGTGGTGGGCTTTCACACCCTCGTAGCCGGCCAGCCCGGTGGCGGTCGACTTCCAACCGCCGTCCATCGAGACCAGGTTGATGTTGACGTAGACGACGAGGTCGGACTCGGCGGCCCGGCGGCTCATCTGGACGGTCTCACCCTTTTCGGTCTGACCGAGGATGACCATACCGTCGGGATCCTCGGCGTCGTGGTTGTAGAGCAGGCCGTGGGGGTGGAAGGCCTCGAACACCCGGTCGCCGACGGCGTGCCGCAGCTCGGCGTCGGTCATGCGGCGATGCAGGCACAGGGCGGCGATGAGATGGACGTCGTCGACGCCGGCCTCGGCCGCCATGTCGAGCACCGCCTCGATGATGCGCTGGCGCACATCGGGCCGCTGCATCGGGGGCAGGGGCAGTGAGATGTCGTCGAAGGCGATCGTCAGCTTCATACCCGGCTTCAACAGCGAGGGCAGCGGATCGTCGTCGATCGGGTTGAGGAGGGCGTTGCGGATGGCGCCGTCGGGGTCGGGGAGCCCACGCAGGGGCTCGCCGGGGTACACCACCCGGGATCGGCCCACCGGCAGTTTCTCGAGGCGGAACCCCTCGCCGTGGTGGAACAGGATCGATGGCGTCTGACGGTCGACCTCGAGCACGAAGCCCGGTCGGGGATTGGCTACCGGTTTCTTCTTCTTCACTGAATCCTCAAACGTACAGGAACGTCGGGCGGGACTTGGCGGACCGTCACTTCCGGCTCCGACGCAGGGCGGGTAGGGGACCGAGCGGCAGGATCTTGTCGCTCGAGCCGTCGGCCTTCGACCAGTATTCGATCAGCCAGCCCCGTTTGCTGGCCACCGACGCCAACCGGGTCTCGGGATTGACGGCCACGGGGAATCCGACGGCGTCGAGCAGGGGCAGATCCGAGGACGAATCGGCATATGCCACCGATTCGGCCAGATCGATGTCGTTGGCCTCGGCGAAATCGCGCAGTGCCTGGGCCCGGACCTCACCGGTCGGGGGCACGCCGAGCAGCTCACCGGTGTAGCGGCCGTCCCGCTGGGACATCTCGGCGCAGATCACGTCGTCGAACAGCGGACCCAGCGGATCGACCACCAGGTTCAGCGCCCCCGTGATCAGCACCGTGCGGTGGCCGAGGCGGCGGTGTTCCCGCACCCGCCGCAGCGCGGCGGGAAAGGCCTTGGTCAGGATGTGGTCAGCCAGCAGTTCGGGGCCGAGCCGCTCCATCTCGGCCACCGAGGCGCCGTCGTAGCGGCGGTAGAAGTGGCGGAGGAAGTCGGTGCGGTCGCGGCGGTCGAGCGCCAGCAGACCCGGGGCCTCGCTCAACGTCTTCAGCGTGAACCGCATCCGATCGGCCGGACCGAGATTGCGGGTGGCCAGCCAGGCGTAGCTGAACACGACGTTGGAGGCGATGATCGTGTTCTCCAGGTCGAACGCCGCGAGCTGCCGTTCGGGGGCGAGGACCCGTTTGCGGAGGCGGCGGGTGCGGGCGTCGGGGTCGCTGCGTTCACCGGTGGTCTTGACCCGGGCGTGTTCGACGACCGACGGGAGGTGGACGTCTCGCACGTAGACGTCCCAGTCGACGACTGCCGGGTCGCACCCGAAGTCGTGCTGGTCGGACTCGGCGAGCGACTGATGGAGGTCGAGGAGGTTGTCGACACCGTAGAGCGCCTCGCATTCGGCGTAGGCGCCGTAGATCTTGACGTAGCCGACGGCTCGTGCCACCTCGTCTCTCTTGTCCTCGATCTCGGCGTTGATCAGGGCCTGTTTGCCCCGCAGGGGGAGGAGCTTGAGCGCCTTGTCGGCCCGATCGAGGTTCTTCTGCACCCGGTCGAGTTGGCGCTCCACGGCCCCCCGGCCCGGGAACGACCACTCGGGAACGGCGATCGGTTGACCCTTGCGGTCATACAGTGGGTTCTCGGTGAACCACGAGCTGACCAGATCGACGAGGCGCCGGTAGTGCAACGGGTTCCGGGTACCTGATGCGACCTGCCTGATGGTGATCGAGCCGTCGTCCGACGGACCTTTCGCCGCCACGCCGATGATGGCGGCCACCACCAGGTCGACGGGGATGACGTCGATCACGCCCTCCGGTACGCCCGGGAACTCCTTCAGCAGACCGCGGGCGTAGCTGATGATGATCGGCTCGGCCATACGGAAGCCCTTGATCCAGCCGGGCACCGGTTCCGACCAGGCCGACTCGATGATGGAGGGCCGCACGATCGAGACGGGGACGTTGCCCCGGGACTCGTCGAGTGCCCGCTCACCCAGGGCTTTGGTGTAGGCGTAGGCGTCGGGCCAGCCGAGTGAGGCGGCCCGGGCCCGGCCCGCCTCGACCAGCTGGTCGCTGACCCACCGATGGCGGAGCTGTTCGGTCTTGGCCGACAGCAGCGGTGTGCCGGCGGCGCCCAGCTCGTGCCGGGCCCGTCTGCGGAACTCCTCGAGCCGCTCGGCGGAGCGGGAGTCGGCGTCGAAGTCGGCACGGGTCCGGCGGGCGGCCCGTACCTCGTCGCGCCAGCTCACGTCGATGTGGAAAGGGCTGTCGCTGAGCAGCTGTTCGGGGGCGAGGCCCCGGCGGTTGCCGGCCACGTAGCAGGTCGACACGGCCACGAAGTGGGGAGAGACGTTGAGATCGTGGAGGGTCTCGACGATCCGGGTGGGACCGAGGAGGTTCACCTCGACGGCACCATCGAGTGGAGCATCGAAGCTCACCGTGGCCGCCGAGTGGATCACGAGGTCGCAGTCGGCCAATGCGGCCCGACCCTCGTCGTCGAGGCCGAGGCCGTCGGTGGAGACATCACCCTCGATGACCGTCACCCGCTCGTCGACCGAGGCCCAGAACGCCTCCTTGCCCAATTCGGCGATCAGCCGGTCGAAGGCGTTGTTGCGGAAGATCTCACGGCGGGCCCGCTGCGATGGTGACGACCGCTTACCGGCCCGAACGAGGAGAACCATGCGGCAGTCGGGCGCACCTCGAAGGAGGCGCTCGACGAGCGCCGTGCCGAGAAAGCCGGTCGCCCCGGTGATGGCGATTCGTTTGCCCGCTAGCTCGGTTGCGATCATTCCTGTTCCCCGTCGCGCTGTGCCGATACCCGGTTAGCTGTCTACCATTTGGTAAGTGACCACTCAGCATAGAGCATTGCGGGCCGCGACCGTCGCCTTCGCCGAGCGAGGCGTGGCCGGCACGTCGCTCGATCTGCTGGCGGCCGAGCTCGGTGTCACCAAACAAACCATCCTCTATCACTTCGGGTCGAAGAGCGGCCTCATCGAGGCCGTTCTGGCCAGGGCCGCAGAGGATCTGGCGGCCGAACTCGAAGCCGCTGTGGCCGGCGTCGAGGCAGGATGGCCGTCGGTCGAGGCGGTCGTGCGGGCCAGCTTTGGTCTCGCCGTCCGCCGGCCGGAGCTGTTGGGCGTCCTCCGTGAGATCGCCCGGCTCGGCTCCCCGTGGTCCGAGAGCGCGCTCGATCTGCTCCAACCGCTCGTCGACCGGGCCATCGTGGCGCTGAACGACGGCATGGACGCCGGATTGTTCCAATCCGGCGATGCGAGGCTCATTCTCGTCTCGGCCTACGCCGTGGTTTCCGGCGTGGTCGCCGACTCCGAACTCCTGCGGGCCATGGGAATGCGGCTCGATCTGCGCACCGCCGCCGGGTTGCGTCGCACCTTGTTATCGTTTCTAGGTGCGGTGCTGGCTCCCAGTCGGTAGCGATCGACGTCTGGAACCGTAAGGGTGACCCAATGACAGTCATGGCGAAATCTTCGGAGGCGGGCCCGGGATCTCGGGTGGGATCGTGGCGCCGGTCGACGATCCCGGTGCTGTCGGGCGCCGCCGCGGTCGCGCTGGCGACCGCCCTGTTGATCGCTTGGGCCGCCCCGGCGTCGGCCCAGGAATCGTCCTGCGATCTGGTGGTCGACACCAGCGGGACGGTCAATATCGACCGGGTCCAGCAGGTCATTCTGGCCGAGGCGCCCGAAGACGTGCGGTTTGTGGTGCGGGGCTTCGAGTCGGTGCCCGGCGGCGATCTCGAAGCCGCCGTCAACGATGTCGTCGCCCAGTGCTTCGGCGACGAGACCGACGGTCTCGACCCCTCGACGGTCGTGCTCAGCGTCTCGGTCGAGGACCGGGTGTCCGATCTCTGGGTCGGGGACCGCTGGCTGGCCGCCGTCGGCGCCGTGGAAGAGGTTCGCGGCGATGTCATGGGAAGCCGGTTCGGTGAGGCTGATTTCACCGGCGGCTTCGTCGACGGGATCACCGAGATAAGCCGTCGGATCGACGAGGCGACGGCGGGCGGCGCCGCCGGCGGCGACACGGCGATCGACGAATCGTCCGGGTCCACCGACTCCGGCGACGACGGATCGACCGTGGTTGTCGACAGCGGCGATGGCGGTGACGGCGGCCCGTCACCGTGGACGCTGCTCGGCGGGGTCGGAGCGCTCGGCCTCGGTGGCGGCGTCGTGTATGCCGTCGGGCGGCGCCGCAAGGTCGTCGAGGCCCGCCAGTCGCTGCAGTCGTCGATGGCCGGGCCGTTGACCCGGGTCGGCATGCTGCGGGAACGAGACGAGAAACTCTCGTCCCGCTCCGACGTCTGGGAGAAACTCACCGCAGGCCAAACCGCCCAGACACTGGCCGAACTCAGGCGGATCAGCGGCCGCGGCCGTCAGGCCACGGAGACGGCGGCGGCGCTACTGTCCCAGACGATCCCGGACGGCGTCGGCGAGGCCAAACCGAACGAGATCGACCAGGCCAAGCAGCGCCTCGTCGAGCTGTCGAAGGCCCTCGACCTCCAGGACGAGGCACTCGACCGGCTTCTAGCCTTCGGTGCCCACCTCGACCATCTGCGGGTGGCGGTTCCGGCCAAACAGCGATTGCTCCTCGAGGAGGTCGCCGGCGCGCTCGGGTTCGCCGAGCAGCGGGCGTCGGAGGGATGGGCGGTCGACGGTCAGGTGCGCGACCTCACGAGAGTACGGCAGTCCGTCGAGACGCTCGATTTCTCCGACCTGGAGCAGGATTGGCTCGAGCTGTCGGATCGGGTCGAGGACGCCGAGGCCGTGCTGTTCGCCGCACAGCACTATCTCCAGGCGTTGCCGACCCGGGTCGAGTCGCTGAAGAAGTGGAACACCGAACTGACCAGCGCCGGCGAGCTGGAGGCGGCGCGAGCCGAGGATGTCCGCCGCCGTTTCGTGTCGCTCGCCTCACTCCACGCCGGCGACTCCTGGCAGTGGGCCGCCGACTACCCCGAGCGGGCGGTGGAGGAGGTCCACCTGGCCGTGGCCCGGCAGCGGGTGGCGATGGAGGACCTGCTACCCGCCCAGCAATTCGATCACGCCGGGCGGGAGCTCGAGCAGGCCGGCCTTCACGTCATCGCCGCCGACAGCCTGCTCGACCAGACCGAGGATCTGATGGTCGACCTCGAGCAGGCCCGGGAGGAGGCGGCGGGCATCGTCGCCCAGGGCCGGGAAATCCTCGGCGAACTGGGCGATTTCATCGCCCGCTACGACGACGACCTCGACGACGCCTACAACGTCAAACCGGCGGAGTTCGCCGGGGCCGTCGACGGCCTCGACCTCGAACTACGACAGGTGAAACCGAACTACCTGCGGGTGGCCGAGACCGGCTACCAGCTCAACCGGCAGATGGACGAGCTGCTGGCTGCCGTGCACGACGAGCAGGCCAACACGGCGGCGCTACGCAGGGAGGCCGGGCGGGAGATCGACCGGGCCCGCCGCTCCGTTGCCCGCGCCCGTCGTGCCCTCGGCTGGGAGCTGTTCGAGTCGAGCGACGGAGCGGCCCTCGACGGGTTGGAGGAGCAGCTCGAGGACCTACCGGAGCACCCGGCGGAGCAGATCGACGTTGCCGCCCGAGTGGCCGACGCCGCACTTCACATCCAGGAACGCATCATCGCCCGCCGTCGCCGGCACGGAACCTGGGTCGTCGTGGGCGGCGGGCACGGCGGATTCGGCGGTGGTCACACCAGCACAGGTGGCACGATCGGGTCGGGCGGGTCATTCGGTGGCGGGTCGATCGGCTCCGGGCACTCGTTCGGCGGCGGATCCTTCGGTTCGGGTCATTCCTTCGGAGGCGGCCGCTCGACGGGCGGTTTCTGACCGCCTGCGGATTCTGACCGCCTGCGGATTCTGACCGTCTGCGGCTTCTGACGCGTCAACCCCCTCCGAACTTTGTGCCTCCCGCGACCCGTTCGCGGGTCGTGGCGGTCCCAAAGTTCGATTGCAGGGGAGTCGGCTCAGGCGCCGGATCGGGAGGTGCGGCCCGTGTAGCGTTTGGCCGACCGTCGCTCGTGGCGTTCGATGGCCAGATCGACGAGGCGGTCGATCAATTCGGAGTAGCCCAGCCCGGAGGCCTCCCACAGCTTGGGGTACATCGAGATCGGCGTGAACCCCGGAATTGTGTTGAGCTCGTTGATGAGCGGCCCCCGGCCACCCTCCTCGTAGAGGAAGTCGGCCCGGGCCATGCCCTCGACCCGCAGTGTCCGGTAGGCCCGGCGGGCCAGATCCTGGAGCTGCTCGGCCACGCCGTCGGGCAGCTCGGCCGGAATGATGAGCTTGGCGTTGCCGTCGTGATACTTGTCCTCGTAGTCGTAGAACTCGGCGCCGGGCACGATCTCGCCGGGCACCGACACGTCGAGGTCGTGATTGCCGAGCACCGACAGCTCGATCTCCCGGGCCACGACCGACTCCTCGACGACGGCCAGCTCGTCGTAGACGAAGGCGGCGTCGAGCGCGGCGGCGAGTTCCCCTGCACTCGATGCCTTGCCGACCCCGATCGATGAACCCATGTTGGCCGGTTTGACGAAGCAGGGCAGACCGAGATCGTCGATCAACGAGGCGACGACGGCGTCGCGGTCGGCCCGGAGTTCGGCTTCCGACACCGACCGCCACCTTGTCTGGGGCAACCCGGCCGCGTCGAGCACGGTCTTGGCCATGGCTTTGTCCATGGTCACCGCCGAACCGAGCACACCGGCGCCGACGTAGGCCACATCGGCCAGCTCGCACAGGCCCTGCACGGTTCCGTCCTCGCCGAGCGGGCCGTGGAGCAGAGGCAACACTACGACTCGGGCATCGGCCGGACCGTCGTGCACGGTGGCCATCAACTCGGTGGAGTCACCGATCGGTTCGAGGGCCTTGATCTGGCTCGGTTCGGCTCCGTCGGACGCCGGAGGAAGCAGGGCGACCGCGTCGGCCGCGGTCACGAACTGGCCGGTGCGGGTGATGCCGATGGCCTCGATGTCGTAGTGGGTGCGGTCGACGGCCGCCAGCACGTGGGCGGCGGTGGTGCACGAAACGTCATGCTCGGCGGACTGTCCTCCGAAGAGCACCAGCAGGCGGATGGGGGGCGAGCTTTCCGAAGTCACGGGGCAATCGTAATGGCCCGTCCTCCGGTCGCGGTGGCGACCGACGGCATGAGACAGCCGGCGCGACGGTTCCCGGTGTTGCCGGTTTCGGGTCGAAATCGGCTAGAACCGAACGGTGAACTTCACTCTGGCCGAGCTGACCGAAGCCACCGGCGGCGTGTTGTCGCCCCCCGACACCGCCGCCACCGGTATCGGCGTTCTGTCGATCGACTCCCGCACCATCGGTCCCGGTGATCTGTTCGTCCCCCTGGTGGCCGAACGTGACGGCCACGACTTCGTCCGTGCCGCCGTTATGGCCGGCGCCTCGGCGTTCCTCACCGCCGTCGCCGACGATCGGCTCGATCTCGGGCCCGACCACCACGACACACCAAGGATCCGCGTCGCCGACACCGTCGAAGCCTTGACCGCCATCGGCGCGATGGCCCGCTCCCGCATGACCGGGCCGGTCATCGGCATCACCGGCAGCGTCGGCAAGACGTCGGTCAAGGATCTGACGAAGGCGGCCTGTGGCGGCGGCGGCGTCGGGCCGCTTGTTTGGGCCAGCGCGAAGTCGTTCAACAACGAGATCGGCGTGCCCCTGACGCTGGCCAACGCGCCCGACGATGTCGCCATCTCGATCATCGAGATGGGAGCGCGGGGCATCGGCCACATCGCCAAGCTGTGCGAGACCGCCCGCCCGACGATCGGTGTAATCACCACCATCGCCATGGTCCACTCCGAGCTCTTCGGGTCGATCGAGGCGGTGGCGCAGGGCAAGGGCGAGCTGATCGAGGCCCTGCCGGCCGACGGCGTCGCCGTGCTCTACGCCGACAATCCCCATGTGATGTCGGTCGTGGAGCGGAGCTCGGCCCCGGTCCTCACCTTCGGTGTTGCGCCTGATGCCGATGTCCGGGTGTCGGATGTGAAGCTCGACCGGTCGCTGCATCCCACGTTCCAGCTCACCCACGGCGGCGAATCCCGGACCGTCACCGTTCCTGTGGCCGGTGCGCATATGGCGGTCAACGCCGCCGCCGCCGTGGCCACGGCGATGGCCGCCGGCATCGCCTTCGAGATCGCCGCCGATCAGGTCGGTGCGGTCGAGCTGTCGCCGTGGCGGATGGAGGTGTCGACCACACCCGGCGGCGCCCTCGTCGTCAACGACGCCTACAACGCCAACCCGACCTCGATGCGGGCAGCACTGGCCGCCCTGAACGAAACCGGAGCGGCGCATCTGGTGGCGGTGGTCGGGGAGATGGCCGAACTGGGCGAGGAAGGCCCGGCGGAACACGCGGCGATCACCGGCGAAGCCGTGGCGGCCGGGATTCGGGTCGTGGCCGTCGGGTCGCCGGCCTATGGTCCGGCCGCTGAACACGTCGCCGATATCGACGGAGCCCTGGCGGCACTCGGTGACCTCGGCGGCGACTCGGCGGTACTCGTGAAGGGCAGCCGGGTGGCGGGTCTGGAGCGCCTCGCCGCCCGCCTCGTCGACCCAACCCCCTGACCTCTCCCCACCGTCGTGCGCTCCCGGGCCCCAATCCCGAGCCCGGCCCCACCGAATGGTCCGAGCGGGCGGGGGAGCGGTGCTAGAGTCGGCTGCCTATGGCGCAGCTCTCGACGGAACCCCCATCTTCCTCCAGCGCGTCCGCCGACTGTGCGGTGACGCCGTCCCGATCCCGGTATGCCGTGTTCGAGGAGTGTGCCCTCTGCGGCGGCGACCTGACCCCGGAACACGCCCACTACCGCTGCGGATCCTGCGGCTGGCGTGACTCCTGCTGCGACTGACGTGACCACGCCCGGGATCTGGATCGCCGGGGCCAGACCCCGGACGCTGCCCGCCGCCGTCGTACCGGTCGCCGTGGGAACCGCGGCGGTCACCGGCCCGATCATCGGGTGGCGGGCGATCGCCGCGCTGGTGGTGGCACTGGCCCTGCAGATCGCCACCAACTACGTGAACGACTACGCCGACGGAGTGCGGGGCACCGACGACGCCCGGGTCGGCCCGCTCCGGCTCGTGGCCTCGGGCTCGGCGACCGCGGCCCAGGTCAAGACCGCCGCGCTCATCGCGTTTGCGGTGGCCGGCGTCGCCGGTGCGGCGCTGGCATTCGCCGTCGGGCCGGAGCTGTTCGTGGTCGGCGCGGTGTCGATGCTCGCCGGTTGGGCCTACACGGGCGGACCCAAGCCCTACGGCTACCTGGGATTGGGCGAGTTGTTCGTCTTCGTCTTCTTCGGCCTGGTCGCCACAGCCGGATCGACCTACGTGCACACCGGGGCGCTGATGGCGAATGGTGGCCGGTTGGTTGACGACATGGCCGTCAGCCTCGTCGCCGCCGTGCCCGTCGGCCTGCTCGCCGTCGCCCTCCTGGTCATCAACAACCTGCGCGACATCCCGTCCGACACCGAAAGCGGCAAACGTACGCTGGCCGTCCGCCTCGGCGATTCGAGGACCCGCTTGCTGTACCAGGGCCTGCTGATCGCGATCGCGCTCGGCATCGTGGCGGTTGCACTGCTGGGCCGACCGTGGGCACTGATCGGCCTCCTCGGGCTGATCGCGGCGAGGGATCCCCTCGGCCGCGTCCGATCCGGTGCTCGGGGCCCCGACCTGATCCCGGCGCTGGCCGGCACGGGCCAGATCCAACTGGCCACCGGACTGCTCCTGGCCCTCGGACTCGTCCTGTCGCGCTGATCGGGGCATGGGCAGCGGCGCGATCGGGCCGCGGGTTTGCGGTTCGGTAACGCCTCGACAACTTGGGTAAAGGAGCGCTGTGGTGATC
>JAOUGG010000268.1 GCA_029857855.1 Acidimicrobiia bacterium
TACACCCGGAAATCGAGCCAGCCGGAGAACTCGTCGGCGAACTGGGCGGCGCAACTCACCGACGGGTCGAGGAAGCTGCGGTTCAACTTGGAGATCGCAATGCTGGAGTAGGCGATGATCAGGACCCAGCGCAGGATCGGAAAGGCCGTCGTCGGCCAGCGATCCCCCGAGGCGAGTACCGACGCCAGCACCGCCAGGGCGGTGAAGGCCAGGATCAGCTCATGGTTGCCGATGAACGGCGCTTTGACGTAGGTGATGACCGGAAAGACCGTGGCCAGCGTCAGCACGTAGGACAGACGAGGCCGGATCAGGACCAGAACAGCCAGGACGGCGGCTCCCAGCTGGAGGACGGCGGCCAGTGGAATGCCTGAAATGTTGGCCATCAGGTGGAAGATCAGCGCCAGAGGCCAGGCGACCGTGAACCACCGGTGCTGCCGGTCGACGACCTCGTTCGGCGCGACCTGCCGAGGTGCCGCAGCGGCGGCCGCTCCGTCGTCATCGGTGTTCTTATTACGTGTGTCCGTGTCGGTCATGACGTCACGTCGATCGCTGAGTTGATTCCTGGTCCATCGGCTGCGGACCCCGCCGGTGAAGCTATCCGGACGGAGCGTCGGAGGGAGGGGCGACCGCCGAACCGCTCCGCTCCTGTTCGAGACGGCGATTCTTGCGTTCCGAAAAGAGGATCGCCGCCACCAGCAGCACAGTGATGATAGCCAACGACAACCAAACGTTGAGGTGATAACCCTGCCAGGCGGCGATCATCTTGCCCCCGACAAACACGAGGATGGCCCCGAGGCCGTGATTGAGATAGTGGAACCGTTCCTTGGCTCCGGCCAACAGGAAGTACATGGCCCGGAGGCCGAGGATGGCGAAGGCGTTCGAGGAGAAGACCAGGAACCGGTCCTGGGAGATGGCCAGGATGGCGGGGACAGAGTCGACGGCGAAGATGATGTCGGTGACCTCGACCACGACCAACGCGGCCAGCAGCGGTGTGGCCACCCGGTTCCCGTTGCGCACGGTGATGAACTTCTGACCGTCGAACTCGTCGCTCACCGGAACGAACCGTTCGAGCAGCGACATGCCCCGCCGCGAGCTGGTTTCGCCTTCACCTTCCTTGTGGCGGATCACCCCTAAGCCGGTGTAGATGAGGAAGAAGCCGAAGACGAGCAGCAGGATCTCGAATCGTTCGAGCAGCTCGGCACCGAGAAAGATGAAGATGGCGCGCATGACCAGCGCACCGAAGATGCCGTAGAACAGCACCCGGTGCTGGTACTTGAGCGGGATCGCCATCGACGTGAACAGCATCGACCAGACGAAGACGTTGTCGACGCTGAGGGCCTTTTCGATCAGGTACCCACTGAGGTACTCGCCAAAGGCGATGTTGCCGAAGCTGACCAGCACGTAGAGCGAGAATCCCAGACCGCACGCCACCCAGAACAGCGACTCGAAGAGGGCTTCGCGAAACGTGGGCTCGTGGGCGTGGCGGTGGCGGTAGAGATCGATGGCGAGCAGGACCAGCACCACAACGCCCAGGAGAATCCATGGAGTTGTACCGATGTCGCCAAGACTAACGAAGTTTTCGGAATCCGAATCGGCGAGTGGCAGAAACATCGATCAGCCCGGCTCGATGGCCAACTTGGTCCATGCCCCGAGGTACACGGCCTTCTTCTCGTCCAGTTCGACCGGGATGCCCTGTGTGATGGGCTCGCCGGCGAAATCCCCGACGAAGGTGCCGTTGGTGGACCCGACGTCGGTGATCGTCATCGTTCCGTCGTTGGAGACTCGCAGGACGGCGTGTCGGGTCGACACGGCCGGATCCCCGGTGAGGGCTTCGACGTCGATGTTGGGGTGAACCGCTCGACTCTCGCTCGTGCGGCCGATGTGCAGCTCGGTGCCGAACAGCTCGAGGTCCTGGTCGGGTGGCAGTGGGTCGGGCAGGGGAACCTCCCCCTCGGTCACCATGGCGGCGAAGTATTCGGCGTCGGTCGACACGGCGATCAGCACACGCGGGATGCCGCCCGAGTCGTCGACCAGGGACGGCACAGGCACCGATTCGGGAGTCGACGCGGCGGCATCGGAGACACTGCCGGACACCGAGCTGCCCGAGGCCGAGCCGCCGAGGGGATCGCCAGCGACGTTCACCAGTGGCGGCAGTTCGGACGACTCGGGAGTCGAGCCGGTCACGAAGTCGTAGCCGCAGCTCTCGCAGAACAGATCATCAGGTCCACAGGTTTCGCCGCAGTTGTCGCACGTCGTGGCCATGAGCCCCTACTCCGCCTTCCTGTTGACTCGCACCGTACGGGTAGAGCGTACGTCGAGCGCCATCTCATCGCTCTTTTCCACGTCACGGCGCAGGCGGACCGTTCCGCTGGCGGCGTCGTCGACCTCCACGACCTTCTGGAGCAGCCGGACGGTGTCGTCGTTGCCGCTCTCATGGGCCAGCTGCACGGCCCGACCGAGTTTGACGGTGGCCGTCTGCCCGTCTCCCGATTCGCGGGCGGCCAAACCCTCGGCGATGGCATCGGCCAGCTCGGCCTGCCCGGTGTAGTGGGCGACCTCCCGGTTGATTCGGGTGGAGAGGCGCTCGTCGTCGGTCCAGATGGCCCGCACCAGTGCCGCCGGTTGTTCGGCATTGTCGACGACGAGCATGATCCGGGCCGCCAGCCGTTCGTCGCCAACGGAACCGACCGGTATCCGGACCCGGATGTGGTAGTCACGGTCCTCGTCGCCGGCCCACGCCCCGAGGGGGTAGTCACTTGTCAGCGGATTCACGGCGGTGCCGAGGCTGGTCAGATCCTCGAGCGAGGGGGCCACCTGTTTGACGAACTCGCACACGGACCCCTTCGGAGTCCACAACCGCAGGGCCACACTGCCGACCTGTTTGCCCATCGCGGCTTCGGTGAGACGGGTGAATTCGGCGTGCATGTCCTCGGGTCGGGGAATGATGTCGACGGTGCCGAGCAGCGCCGAGGCCACCTTGCGCAGTTCACTGATGTCCCAGTCGACCCCGAGACCGCGGGCGTCGCATTGAAAACGCCCGACACATTCGGCGATCCGGGCGTCAAGCTCGGCCGGCTTCTCGTTCTGGTTCTTGCCGTCGGTGAGCAGCAGGGCGTGGGCGATTGCGGCCGGACGCTGGGCGGCCAGATAGGCCGCGGCCCGCAACCAGCTGCCGATGGCGGTGCCGCCCTGGGCCCGGACCCGCGCCACCGACTGTTTGGCCTCGTGGCGGGTCCGATCGTCGGCCACCGCCAGGCCGTCATTGGGGTAGATCATGTAGGCACCGGCCGTGCCGCCGACGATGGCGAAGTGGCAGCTGTCGTCGATCGTGTCGATGGCGGCCTGGGTGGCCTCGATCGCAGCGCGGATCTTGCGACCACCCTCCTCCTGCATCGAACCGGACGTGTCGATCACGATGATCTCGACCGCATCGCCTCGCTGCGCTCCACCGGCGGTCGCCCCGGGTGAGGCCGTGACGGTCACCACGGCGTCGACGGTGTCGGCGCCGGAGGGGAGGAACTCGTTCTGGAACACCTGGGCGGAGAAGTCGGTCATGGATGTGATTCCTTTGTTTCCTCGGATTCCGTCGATTCCCGTGTCGGGCCGTCATCGGCGCCGTCGTCGATCGTGCCGATGGCGGCCGGTCGGTCGGATTCCGCTTCAACGGTAGTACCCGCGATTCCGTCGGATGAACCGGGAGCCCAATGGACGACGGAAATGTTGTCGTGGCCGCCATGCTCGTTGGCGTGGTCGACCATGGCCCGTACCAGATCGAGGCCGCCAAGACCGTCACCTTTGAGCCGGTTGACGAGTTCGCCGGCCGGTCCACCGAGTTCCGGCGCGAAGTAACGCCACATCCCGTCGGAGCAGACGATGAGGTCGGCCTCGGGGCTGAGCGGGAACTCGTAGTGGGCCACCTGGGGCGAGTGGTGGGACGCGTCGACTCCGACCCAGCGGGTGAGGGCGCCTTCGATCTCGTGGTCGACGGTGAGCTGCTCGACGACATCCTCGCCGTCGATCCAGTACACGCGGCTGTCCCCCAACCACACAACCGACACCTGGACCGTCGCGCTGTGTCTCCGGGCCACGGCGGCGACCAGCGTGGTCGACGGGGGATTCAACTCGTCGATCGTCATATCGTGGCTTGCCGTCGAGGCTTCGAGCTGGGCCGCATCCACGGCCGCCTCCAAGGCATCACCGGACACGGCCATGTGCTCGGGAGGCATGCCGCCGGCGGCTGCGGCCGCAAGCGACTCGGCGGTCGTGGTGGCCGCCACCGCCGATATCTCGGCCGAACCCGGGGTGGACGAGACGCCGTCGCACACCACGAGAACGGCGGTGTCGTGATCGACCCGGGCGACGGCGACGGCATCTTCGTTGTGGTGGTGTCGCTGACCGCGATCCGACACGGCGCTGATCGGACCGTCGACCATTTCGACGTAATCGCGGGGTACGGGCTGACGGTGACCACACGAGTGGCAGTACCCGTCGTCTTCGATGGCGGGCTCGCCGCAGGTCACGCACTCGGGCTTCGGCTCGGAGGCGAGTTCGTGGCCGCAGGCCTCGCACCATGTGGCAGAGGTCGGGCTGAGCTGTCCGCAGCTCGGGCAGGTTAGGGTGTCGCCGTTCGTCACGATCTACAACAGGCTCCAGGGTCGAACGCGGTTGGCCCGGTCGACCAGAGCGGTACGGCTCGCCGCATCCGGGGCGAGCCGGGCCAGGAAGCGGTACGTCTCCTCGAGCCCCTTTCGGAGTTCCCGTTCGCTGATGTCACGCCCCAGAAGCTTTGTATCGCTGGCGTCGATCCGACCGCCGACCAGGCCGTCGAGTGCCTGCTCGAAGATGTCGGCCGAAATCGACGCCCGCTCGGCGGCGTCGAGCTCGAGGCGATCGATGATCGACGATGCCTGCGAGAGGTCGTCGACGGTGGGCGGCTGCCGGTCGGAACCGGTGGCCAGGGTTCGAGCCGCGGCGACCTGCGCTTCGTAGTGGGCGGCCGACGATGACGGCACCCGCCCGAAGGCGTCGACCGCGTCGGCCACACGGGATCGGGCGATGTTGCAGCGGGCCAGGCCGAACGCGGCCGAGACGTAGCCCGAGTCGGATCTCGACACCAGGTCGAATACCTCGTGGGCCCGATCGAGGTGCCCGACGGCCTCGGCGGCCAGGGCCACCCCGACCTTCGGCGCCGACTCGCCGGGCAGCTCGGTCCAGACCCGGCTGAATCCCTC
>JAOUGG010000267.1 GCA_029857855.1 Acidimicrobiia bacterium
GGTGTTCGTCCCCGTCGACCTCGACCGACACGATCTGATCCAGGTAGGCCCCGGGTGTGAGCATCGTGCCCTCCACCAGCTGACCTCTGATCTCAACCGCCTCGGCGGCGCCCCACCAGGAGGCGACAACAACCACAACCGCAACCAGTGCCGCGGCGACGAGCGTTCGCCGGGAACGCCCGGCGGGGCCGACGAGAGGAGCGGTCGCGGCGGGGTCGCCGTCATCGACATCCACGACATCCCTGGTCGCGGACTCGGCTCCGGCCTCCGTTCGGGACGCTGCCACCTCGACCTGATCCTCTTCGTCCCCGCTGTCGTTGGCGCCCGTTGCGTCAACGTCACCGCTCACAGCCATCTAGGTCCTGTACCTCCTCACTCATGCTAGGTTCCTTCGCGATTCAAACTGTCGATATCAACGTCTGGTTCTGGACGTTCGCCGTCGATCCCGTTCAGTCCGGGGCCGAAGGCGGAACCATCATGGTCGGTTCGACGGCGACGGAGGAAGTCCGTCTGGTTCGCCAGGTAGGGCCCATGAAGGAGCAGGATCATGATCGCTGACGGATTGCGGACGAACGAGAGCCGATAGGTGCCATAGGGTCCAGCCTGGAAACCGGTTGCACTTGACCGGCGGGAAGGCCGGGCCTAGCGTACGACTCAGCAGCCGGAAGGGGAATCACCATGGCCGAAATCTCGGGATCCACCGATAGTCGCTTCCAGTCGTTGGTCGACGTCATCGAGCAGCAGTTGGACAACGGCTATGACCTCGGCTCGTCGCTGGCCGTGGCGGTCGACGGCCAGTTGGTGTGCGATGTCTGGGGCGGCTACGTCGACGAAGCCCGATCTGAGCCCTGGCAGGCCGACACCATCACCAACGTCTGGTCGACCACCAAGACGATGACCGCCCTGTCGGCGTTGCTTCTCATCGATCGAGGCGAACTCGATCCGCATGAGAAGGTGGCGACCTACTGGCCCGAGTTCGGGGCGGCCGGCAAGGGTGACATCGAGGTTCGCCACATCATGTCGCACACCTCCGGGGTGTCGGCCTGGGCCCAGCCGGTGACCGTCGACGACATCCTCGACGACGACAAGGCCACCGCCATGCTGGCGGAGCAGGAGCCGTGGTGGGAGCCGGGCACCGCCTCCGGCTACCACGCGCTCAATCAGGGTCACCTCGTTGGCGAGGTTATTCGTCGCATCGATGGGCGGGGCCTGAAACAGTTCTTCGCCGAGGAGATCGCCGGGCCCCTCGACGCCGATTTCACCATCGGTTCCCCGGTGGAGAACCACCACCGCATCTCCAACGTGATTCCACCCCCACCGCTGCCGATTCCCGAGGACATCGATCCCGAGAGCGTGGCCATCAAGACGTTCACCGGCCCGGCCCCCGAAGCCGATATCGCCCACACTGCAGCCTGGCGGGCCGCCACCATAGGTGCCGCCAACGGGCACGGCAACGCCCGCTCGGTGGCCAAGATCCAGGCCGTGGTATCCAACGGAGGATCGTCCAACGGGGTCTCGCTGCTGTCCGCCGACACCCTTGATCGGATCTTCGAGGAGCAGTCCAACGGCATTGATCTGGTACTCGGTCTGCCGCTCAGATTCGGTCTGGGGTTCGGCCTTTCGGCACCGGACAACCCAATGGGGATCACGTCCGGCCGGATCTGCTACTGGGGTGGCTGGGGCGGCTCCATCGTCGTCAATGATCTCGACAACCGCCTGACCATGACCTACATGATGAATCGCATGCAGGCCGGCCTGGTCGGAAACGACACCAGTATGGCGCTGGTGTCGACACTGGGCACGTTGCTCTGACCGCTGCTCCGGCGTCGTCGCGGTAGTAGGCGACGTCGGCTGCGCCGGCGCTGGGGAGCGGGTTCCTTCGATCAGCGCTGCTCTCAGCTGGCGTCGGTCGTGGTTGCGTCGAATTCACTTCTCGGACGTATTCGCTGGTCGATCTGTAGCTGCCTGCGCTGACCTGGCTGTCAAAGGATTCGAGTTCATCCGGCATTTCGCTCCACCCAATCCAGATAGGCGTTCTCGGCGGTCGGCAACGTGGCGAAGAGCATGTCCTCGCCGATCAACTCCAACAGGTCGGTCCGGGCCAGCGGGAGACGGAGATCCTCCTTGAGCCGGACCAGGCCAAGACGCACGCCACGCTGCCGGAGATCGAGACACAGGCTGCGCAGGCCGTCCACGGCGGTGAAGTCGATCTCCACGTTCGCCTCCACGTTGAGTAGGAGCCAGCGCACCCGATTGTCGGGATCGAGTTCGTTTTCTCGATCGACGGCGACGAGAGCGCGGCGCCTCAGGTCGTTGATGTTGGCGAAGAACAGCGGGGCGTCGTAGCGGTAGATGATCAGTCCTGGGAGGGTTGTGGCCTCAGGGTGGTCATCGACATCGTGCATGCCGGCAATTCCGTCGACCCGACCGAGGATGCCTTCATGGGGTCGGGCCAAGCGCTGCACCATCTCACCAAGGCTGAGGGCGACGGCTATGGCCACACCGACCAGCACGCCAAAGACGACCGTGGCAACGCAGGCCACGGTGGCGAGCAACAATTCCGACCGCCGGAAGCGGGCCAGCCGACGAAGAGCGGGCAGATCGATGAGCGTGGACGCCGCATACAGCACGACGGCCCCTAACGCCGCGGCCGGAAGATCTCGGAAGATGGGCCCGGCAAACAGCAACACGGCGATCACACAGGCGGCGGCAGCCAACGAGTGGAGCTGGGTCTTGGCCCTCGAGCTGAGGGCAAGTGCGGTTCGGGAGCCGGAGGCCGAACACGGGTAGCCGCCGACGAAACCGACAGCAGTGTGGACCGCGACCAGCGCCGCCAGCTCCTGGTTGGGATCGACGGTGGAGGTGTTCGAACCGTTGGTTGGGGTGAAAGCTCGTCCGATCAGCGTGTTGTCGGAGTAGGCGACCACGGCCACCCCCAGCCCGGCCACCACCAACGACCTCATGTCGGCCAGAGTCAGGTCCGGTATCGAGGGCACGGGAAGGCCCTGGGGAATCGCTCCTGTCACCTCGACTCCTCGATCCTCCAAACCAAGAAGAGCGCTGGCTGCGGTGGCCGCCCCCACAGCCAGGAGCGGACCCGGCCACCGTGGCTTCCAGCGGAGGAGGATCAGAACCGCGGCCAGTGTACCGAGGGCGACCACGAGCGTGGGCGTGTGGGTGTCACCCACGACATCGGCAAAGCCGCGCATCTGGTCAACGATCGATTCGCCCTCGACCGCGGTTCCGGTGATGCGACCGAGCTGGCCAACGACCATAAGCACGGCTCCCCCGGCGAGATACCCAACCAGTAGGGGCTCGGACAACAGGTCGGCCACGATGCCCAGCTTCATCAACCGCCCGACAAGGCACCACCCGGCGACCACCAGGGACAGGCCCGAGCACAGGGCCAGGGTGCGTTGGGGATCGCCGTCGGTCAGCGGGGCGATGGCGGCCGCCGCCATCAGCGCGATGGTCGACTCGGGCCCGGCCGACAATACTCTCGAACTCCCGAACAGGGCATAGCCCGCCGTCGCCGCAACCACCGTCCACAATCCGACCACGGGCGGGAGGTCGACGATGGACGAGTATGCCATGACCTGGGGGATCATGTAGGCGGCAACGGCGATTCCGGCCACCACGTCGGGCCGCAAGGCCGCCCTGGGATAGCGGGCGAGGACCATGAAGCCGGGTACCACCGATCGCACGCGCTCGGCTGTGAAGCCTTCATCATCGGGTATGAGTTCGTATCGAAGGGCGGGCCGCCGTTGCGGTCGATGAGCCATGGCGGGAATCAATCTTCTGACGTCGGACGACAGGTCGTGACCAGGCTAGATGAACGGCAGCCGACCGAAAAACCGACGAACCGAGCCAGCCGCCGTGTCGACCGCTGATCTCTCATGGGGGTTGAACTCGCCCTCCGGTCATCAAGCGGAGTTGGCGTTGGGGTTGTCGCTGTGGTGGGTGAGCTGATCCGCTCGTCGGTGCGTCCTCGGGTGGCGACGGCCATCTCGAGGGCGTCGATCGCCAGGTCGGCCCGCAGTGAGGTGGAGGCCTGCCAGCCGATCACCATGCGGGAGAACACGCCGATGATGAACGCCACGTACACCCACCCGGTGTGGGTCTTCACTGGACACCTGCACGAGGATCCACGATGGCGGTCCATCGGGCCTGGTCGACACCCCATGCGCGAGTTTCCGGGCGGCACAGGCCACAATCGCCACCCGTTGGCGACTACTTCGGGAGCTTCGCCACTCCGTCGCCGGTGAGCTCGGTGCCCATGTCGCGGCGGTTGATTCCCATCAGGATCGCCTCGGCCGGACCCGACACAAGCGCACCGTCTCCCCACGACCAGTCCATGTCGGTCGCTTCCAGACGGAGGCCCTCGAGGTCCTTGGGATCGACGTGGATCTTGCGTTGCTTGTGGGTGGTGGCCCAGTCGAGCGATGCCCGCAGCACCTCCTCGTCGAGCGAACCCTCAAGGCCCAATCCTCGGCGCACGTCCTGGGTGTGCACGGCCACGTCCATGAAGCTGACGCCGGCTGAGAACGAGGGGATCGGCGCCCTCTTTGCTCCCTTTTCCCGCAACGCGGTCGAGATGGCGTCTCGACCCATCGACTTGTATTTGGTGGCGTTGGTCGTCCACGCCTTGTCGACGTTGAACCCCGCCTTGGCCATGCTGAACACCATTGCCGGCAGCCCCAGCTCCACGAAACTCACCAGGTGACCAGCGATATCCATCGGCGTCCAGTTCTCACAGAGCGTGTTCCCGCTCAACTGTTCCTCGCTCAAACTGTCCAACAGATCGGCGAAGTCGGACCTCGCCTTGGCGGTGATTTGCCAGTCCTCTGCCATGATTCGGTCCCCTCGGGTCGTGTTTGGATGAAGCCCCGACGAACGGTCTATCCGAAATCGGACCCGTTGGCAAGCGCCGTCGGTCCCAACCGATCAACTCTTGGCGGCCCTGCCAATGGGCTGGCGAGGTCTGCAGCTGACATCGTCGCCCTCGTTCGTCAGTGCCTGCGGCGCGTGGGAGAGAAAACACGCTCGCGGCTGGTGGCTAGCCCCGATTTCCGGTACAGCTGTCCACTGCCGCTGGATCCGGCTCACCCGTGCAGAACTTTGTGACTGCTACGACCCGTCCGGAGGGTCGTAGACCTCCCAAAGTTGGGGTTGCTGGGTCGTCGGCGGCACAAAGTAAGTTCGGGGAGAGCCTGCGGCGGGAACCCAGGTTC
>JAOUGG010000269.1 GCA_029857855.1 Acidimicrobiia bacterium
AGATCGCCGGTCAGATCGATGCGCTCGCTGTTGGGCAGCGCCTCCCGCCGGCAGCCGATGAGCGAGGTGCTCAGCTGTATCGCCGAGGGTCTCAATAACACGGCCGTGGCCGAGCGGCTTGTCGTCAGCGAGAAGGCCGTCGCCTGCCCGCCACCCCGGTCGTTCGCGGGCGAAAACGACCAATACTGACCGTTTTCGCCCGTAAACGACAACGCGATGGGTGCCGACAGGGCCATCTCGAGGGCGACGTGTCGAAGCGTCGAACTGTCGAAGAGGCTCCCGCCCGGCCGGTCAGTACCAGGCATCGGGTGCGGCTTTGCGGCGATCGTCGATGAATGCGAGGAGTTCGCGGTCGACGGCTTCGCAGATCGGCGGCGGTTCGTACTCGGCGAGCATCTGTTTCCACTGCCGGTTGGCCCGCTGTGCGATGTCGAGCGCTCCGTCGTCGGTCCACTGCTCGAACGAGTTGGTGTCGGCGAGGGACGATTCGTGATTGGCGGTGGCGTAGTGACGCATGGTGTGCCCGCAGGCGAGATAGTTGCCGCCCGGTCCCGCTTCGAGGTAGGCGTCCATCCCGAGCTGCTCGTCGTCGACGGTGATACCGCCGAGCTGTTTGTGGAGCATGGCGCAGCGATCGAGGTCCATGGCGAACTTCTCGTAACCGAACGTCAGCCCGCCTTCGAGCCACCCGGCGGCGTGGATGACGTAGTTGGTGCCGGCCAGGATGCCTGCGCTCATCGAGTCGACGGATTCGGTCATGGCCTGGCCATCGGCGATCTTGGACGCCGTGTAGTGGGCCCCGCACCGCAGCGGCAGTCCCAAGCGGCGGGCCAGCTGGCCGACGGCATAGGTGGCCAGCGTGGATTCGGCGGTTCCGAAGGTCGGGGCGCCGGAGCGGAGGTTCATGGTGGTGAGAAAGTTGCCGTAGACCATCGGTGAGCCGGGGCGGACCAGTTGACTCAGCGCGATTCCGGTCATGGCCTCGGCGTGGGCCTGGGCCACCAGAGCCGGGATGGTGACCGGACCCATGGCCCCGCCGATGATGAAGGGCGAGATCACACATCCCTGGTTGGCCCGGGCGTAGGCCTTCAGCGCGCCGCTCATGACGTCGTCCCACACGAGCGGGCTGTTCACGTTGATGTTCCCCTGGATGACACAGTGGTCCCCCAGGAACTCGGCACCGAACACCATCCGGGCCATGGCGATCGAGTCCTCGGCCCGCTCGGGAGCGGTGACGGCTCCCATGAACGGCTTGGTCGACCACCGGAGGTGGGCATAGACCATGTCGAGGTGTCGCTTGTTGACGGGGACGTCGACCGGTTCGCACACGGTGCCGCCCGAGTGGTGCAACCACGGCGTTGAGTAGGTCATCTTGACGATGTTCTCGAAGTCGGCGAGCGTGGCGTAGCGCCGGCCCTGGTCGAGATCGGTGACGAACGGCGAGCCGTAGGCTGGGAGGAAGGCGACGTTGTCGCCACCGATGGGGAGGGTCCGGCCGTCCCGACCGTGCATCTCGAATCGCGACGGGGCCGTCGAGCAGAGGTGCGCCGCCAACCCGGGTTCGAACCGGACTCGTTCGCCGTCGACTCGGGCACCGGCGCCGCGGAACAGCTCCAATGCCTCCTCATCACCCCGGAACTCCACGCCCACCTCGTCGAGGATCCGGTCGGCGTGGTTCTCGATGGCGCTGATCTGGTCGTCCGAATACGGCTCGTAGAAAGGCAGCCGGTTACGCAGCGGCACGTCATTTGCATGTATTGGACTTTGTGTGGGAGCCGTGGCGCGGCCGCCACGACGCCGTGCTCGTGACCCCGACCTTCGCCGCTCCATTGATGGCATGGGTCGATTATGAGTCGATCCACGGGGATCTGAACAGCCGGTGGATACTTTGGCCTCAGCATGCTCTGAGGTCATACTCGAGGGATGCACCCGCTGGTCAGACGAATTCCCCCGCCGGCTCGATGGGTGCGGGTGGATCACTTGATGCAGCGGAGGCGCCGTCCAGGCGGGCTATGGTGGGCTTCTCGGGACATCCACGGTCCGGCCGCCCCTCCTGGGCGGCACTCGACGGCCGGTCCCGTCGGATCAAGTCCACAGCGACACATCCAAACGACTGCACAGAGGGGTTTACAACCATGCCAACATTCGATTCCTACCCCGCCGGCACGCCGTGCTGGATCGACCTCATGTCTCCCGACGTCGACGCCTCCAAATCCTTCTACAGCTCCGTCTTCGAGTGGGACCCCCACGATGAGTTCGACGACGACGGCAATCGTATCTACACCCAGTTCATGCAGGGAGACCACGTCGTCGCCGGCCTCGGCGGCCAGGCACCGGGTATGGAGGGTATGCCGGCCATTTGGAACACTTATATCGCATCCGACGACGTCGCCGCCACCACAGCGGCGGTCACGGAGGCCGGCGGCACGGTCATGATGCCGCCCATGCAGGTGATGGACGCCGGCCACATGGCCATCTTCGCCGATCCGACCGGCGCCGCCTTCTCGGTGTGGCAGGCCAACGAACACAAGGGGGCCGGCATCGCCAACGAGAACAACACCTGGTCGTGGAACGAGCTGATGAGCCGCGACATCGACACCGCCAAGTCCTTCTACAGCTCGGTGTTCGGCTGGGAGTACGACGAGATGGACATGGGTCCGGGCGGTATCTACAACGTCATCAAGGGCGGTGTGAACAACGGCCTGGGCGGTTTGATGGCGATGCCGCCCGACATGCCCGAGCAGGTTCCGAACCACTGGGCAGTCTATTTCATGGTGGCCGACGTGAATGCCACGCTTGAGGCGGTCAAGGCCGCCGGTGGCCAGGTCGTGCAGGAGCCGTTCGAGGCGCCCGGCGTCGGCCACATCGCCATCGTCCATGATCCGGCCGGTGGATCGTTCTCCGTTCTTCAGCCCGCGTCGGCGTAGACCGACCCAGAGATTTGTGGCAAATGGCGAGGCGACGCCTCGCCATTTGCTACAAGAATTGGTGTTTGGCTAGAGACCGAGGTCGCTGTGCCACGAGCGGAGCGCCGGGATGAGCACGTCGGGGGTCACCGTCTCCGGTGACCCGACGACATACAGCAGGAACCAGCGGTTGTCTCGTTGGAAGGCGCCGCCGAGTGTGCGGACCGTCTCGCCCTCATCGTCCACGTCCTGCTGGAAGCCGCGGATGCCGGGCAGCTCGGCCACGTCGAAGAACCGACCGCCGTACCCCCCGATCGTGATGAGTCCGTCCTCGAGGTAGAACTCGGCCTCCTGCGCGTCGGCGAACTCGTAGACCGAGGCGACGGCCACATCGGAGGAGGGTGATCGGAACGCCCGGATCCAGCCACCCCGGTAGCCCCGGGTTTCGAGCAGGGCGATTTCCTCGGTGGGATCGGGTTGGATGGCGGCGGCTTCGTCGATGGTGAGGAACCGGTCGACGGCGGGATCGTCGATGACAGCCATGCCCGACAACGCCGTCGGGGCCAGATCGGCCAGGGCGACCGGCGCCGCGTCGTCGACCGGCTCGGGAACCACCGACGGCTCGGCGGTCGTCGAGGTCGAAGTCGGGTTCTTTGCGAATGTTGGTGAGCTTCGCACGAAGTCCTCCAGGTGGGCGGGTGAAGTTGGGGGCGGAGTGTCCGTTTCGGAGACCGGATCGGAGCCGATAGTTCCGGCGGTCGCGTTCTCGGTTCGCTCGAGAAGTACCGGGCGGGCCGGTTCGGCGGCGAGGCCACAACCGGCCAGAAGCGCAGTGGCGAGCGTCAGAGCGGCCGCCAGTCCGGTCAGACCCGACCAGCTCCGGGTTCGCAGGGCTCGGACCGAAGCCAGATTCGACCGAGGCCTTCGGGCGAGGCGTCGACCGACGAGACCGTTGATCACCACCCGCCACACGGCGAACGAGACCGACACGGCCACGGCAACCCACACGCCGACGAGTGCGGCGGCAACCAGGGTGGCCCACCACATCCAGGTCGACAGGATCGTGAGCGGTCCGACACCGAGCCGGCCGCCGTAGAGAAAGGCGGCGACCGGTAGCGGGAGCAGCCGGCCCCACTCCCGGGGAACCTGGCGGCCCAATGTCAGCGGACGCGGGTGACCGCTGGCGAGCCGGCAGACGTCGAGACCCAGTCCGGCGCCGATGACACCGACGATCATCGACGGCCCGACGGGTAAAGATCCTCCCGCCCCGACCACGGTGAGCATCAGGTCGGCGATCAGGCCGAACACGAAGCCGGCCATCGCCGCGGTGGTGGCGGCACCGGCAAGCAACGCCGCTTCGGCTGTCCATCGTTGGCGCCCTCGAACCGAGGGCGTGACCGTTTCGGCCACCGAAAGGCCTCAGGGCGACCAGAAGGTGTGGGCGGCCGCCAGCGCGGCGACGCCGAACAACAACACGATTTCCGGGTTCATGTGGTCACCTCCCCTCACGTTCGTCGAGCATGTCTGCCGGGTCAGCCCCGGAGTGTCTGGCCGAGTCGGGTCCAGTACGCGGGCGGGCTCTGGCTACCCCAGTCGAACGCACCGTCGGTGCGGGCCATACCGATCGGCCGCTCGGCCAGAGGCTGTCGGATGACGGGCAGGCCTTCCCCGGCGACACCCTTCAGCTGATCGGCCCGGAACCCGTTGACGGCGGACTGGAGCTTCCAGTACTCGGAGGTGATCAGCTCACCCGGACCGTCGACGTAGTAGACCTGACCCAACTCACCCCACTGCAGCGAATAGTCCTGCAACCACTGCTCCAGATACCCGAGGCGGTCGGGCGGGTGGGCCACGATCGGGACGCCGAGGTTGGCCAGGCCGATCACGTCGGAGCTGCCCGCCGGGGCGATGGCCAGGCGGTGTCCGCTGGAGCCGGCGTTCACCGTGGGCAGGGCAGCGGCCAAGGCGCCGAGTTCGGCCGACAGCGACTCGAGCGATGTCGACCTGGTCTTGTCGTGCACCAGGTCGGCGGCGGCTCCGGTGGGGTTGATGGCCACGAACAGCGTCGGCCGGCCGACGGTGGTGGCGGCGGCAACGGTCACCAGCAGCGGGAATCCGCCCAACGCGGCGAAGGCCGCGGCGTAGGGGGCGGCATCGGCCGACAGGCCGGACCGAGCCACCGTGACCGTGCGGTTGATGTCGTTGATCGAGCGGATCCGGTCGGCCACCTCGACGCTGGCGATCACGGGATCGCTGCTGAGCGTTGCCGCATCGACGGTCATACCGGCGCGGGTGATCCGACCGATCCCGGGGATC
>JAOUGG010000270.1 GCA_029857855.1 Acidimicrobiia bacterium
CCGGTTCGTCGGCTTCGTAGCCGGCCCGGTCGACCCGCCGCCACAGGCCCCGCACATGTGTGGCGTCCTGCCAGAAGTTGTAGACCTGATCGCCGCGGATCACACCGAACGGAATACGATCGTCGGCTTCGAGGATCTCGAGCGCCGCCGCCTGGTACTCGGCGAATTGGGGCAACTTCTCGAACCCGGCCAGCGTCACGGCGCTGACCGACTCCGCCCACTCGAGGGCATCCTCCCCCTCGACCTCTTCCAGCCATTCGTACTCGGCGTCGGGCTTCTGATCCGTCATTCGGGCCACGGTAACGACCATCAACCCTTCCCCAAACCGTTCCCCAACCGTTCTGCGGACCTCAGGTGACACTGAGCGTCACCCTCGCTGCAATTTCGGGAGGGCGCCGTTCTGCGCGCCTCAGGCGGGACTCGGTACCACCTCCGCTGCTAATTTCGGGAGGGCGCCGTTCTGCGCGCCTCAGGCGGGACTCAGTACCACCCCTGCTGCAAATTTCGGGAGAGGGTGGGCGGTTAGTAGCTCTTGGGGAGGCCGAGGCACTTCTGGGCCACGAAGGCCAGGACGAGATTGTTGTTGATCGGGGCCACTTGGTAAAGACGGGTTTCCCGGAGCTTACGTTCGATGTCGTATTCGGTGGCGAACCCGAAGCCGCCATGGGTGTTGAGCGCGGCGTTGCCCGCCTCCCATGACGCCTCGGAGGCCAGCATCTTCGCCATGTTGGCCTCGGCCCCGCAGGAGCGACCGGTGTCGAACAGCTCGGCCGCCTTCCACCGCATCAGGTTGGCCGCCTCCAGGTGGGCGTACGCCCTGGCCAGCGGGAAGGCCACGCCCTGGTTCATACCGATCGGGCGGCCAAACACCACCCGCTCGTTGGCGTAGGCCGAGGCCCGGTCGAGAAAGAACGTGCCGTCGCCGATGCATTCCGACGCGATGAGGATGCGTTCGGCGTTCATACCGTCGAGGATCTGACGGAACCCGTTGCCCTCCACCCCGACCAGCGAGTCGGCCGGGATCTCGACATCGTCGAAGAACACCTCGGTCGAGTTGTGGTTCATCATCGTCTCGATCGGATTGATCGTGAGCCCGGGCAGCAGCTCCCCGTCGTCGCCCCTGAGATCGAACAGGAAGGTCGACATGCCGGTCAGCCGCTCGACGGGATCGTCGGATGGCGGCGTGGTGCGAGCCAGGAGCAACATCATGTCGGAGTACAGGGCCCGTGACGTCCAGATCTTCTGGCCGTTGATCCGCCACACATCGACCCCATCACGTTTGGCGCGCTCGGCCCGGGTGCGGATGGCGGTGGTCTCCGACCCCGCGGTCGGCTCGGTCACCCCGAACGCCTGCAGTCGTTTGCGACCATCGGCTATCTGGGGCAGGTAACGCTGCTTCTGCTCGTCGGACCCATGACGGAGCAGCGTGCCCATAATGTACATCTGGGCGTGGCAGGCCGACGGGTTGCCCCCCGACGCCGAGATCTCCTCGAGGATCACCGACGCCCCACCGAGGCTCAGACCACCGCCGCCGTACTCCTCGGGAATGAGGGAACCCAGCCACCCCTGCTCGGTCAGTTCGGCGACGAACTCCTCCGGGTAGCGGTCGGGTTCGAGCGAGCGCCAGTACTCGTTGCCGTAGGCGTCGCACAACCGGCGGATCTCGGACCGGATGAGGTCGTGGTCCTCGTCGCCGTAAGGATCGGACTTACTCGTCGCAGCGCTCATAGCGCTCACAACCGTAGTCAACGACCGTCGAGCCGGGACAGCCGGGGATCGATCCCGATTTCGGGGTTCGCCACCGGCGCAATCAATGGGATACTTGACCATGGTCGAGCCGCTGCCACCACCTCTCGTCGAGGATGCCGCCGAACCGGCCGGTTCCTCCGACGAACCCGGCCCGGTGGTGATCCTCGCCTACGACGGTCTCGCGGCCGACGAGGCGTCGGTCCTGATCGAGATCCTGACCGCCGCCGACCTCGATGTGACGATCGCCAGCGTCCTGGCCGCACCGGTCACCTCGTACAACGGCAAGGTCGTGGTGACTCGACCGGCGGCCGACATCGAGCGATGCAGCGCACTGCTCGTGCCAGGCGGACTGGGGGTTCGCACGACCGCTGAGAATCCGGCGGTGCTGCGGGCGATCGCCGAGTTGTCGACCAAAGCCCGGTGGCTTGGCGCCACCTCGACCGGGTCGGTACTGCTGGCTGCTGCCGGGATCATCGACGGGGCCCGGGTCACCACCCACTGGCTGGCCGGCGATCTGATCACCGACCGGGGCCTGGAACTGTCCGAGGAACCGCTGGTCGAATGGGGACGCCTCCTCACCGCATCCGGCATCGTCGGCACCGCCGATCTGTCATTCCGGCTCGTCGGCGCACTTCGCGGACACCAGGCCGAAGCCCGGATTCGTGCCGTGTTCGTCCCGCCACCTGCCGATGCCGATCCTCGCTATCAGCGCAGCTCCCGCCGATGGTGGCGGCGCCTGACCGAGCTCGGTCGTGGTCGGGCCGACAGGTCGTCGCGCAAGCAGGTCGTCGACGAGGAGCGGGTGCTCTCGTTGATGGACCCGGAGGGTCGGGCCGACGTCATCGTCCTCGACCTGACCAACGACAAGCCGTAGCCCGCACGCCGAACGTCGGGTTCACCCGGCGGTTACCATGGTGCCCATGGCTTCGAACCCTGAGTCGTCGGTGGTGGCTTGTCCGGCCTGCGGCACGAAGAACCGGACCCCGGTGGCGGTCAGCGGTCGGCCGCGTTGCGCCAAGTGTCACGCCGATCTCCCCTGGCTTGTCGACGCCACCGACGCCACGTTCAGCGACGCCATCCGCACCAATCGCCTGGTGCTCGTCGACTTGTGGGCACCGTGGTGCGGACCGTGTCAGATGGTGGCGCCAATCCTGAAGAAGCTGTCGGTCGACTACAGCGACCGGCTCAAGGTGATCAAGGTCAACGTCGATCACAACCCGCAGACGTCGATGGACTACCGGGCCCAGAGCATCCCGATGATGGTGTTCATCCACAACGGCGAGACGCTCGAGACGGTCATCGGCGCCCAGCCCGAACCGGCGATGCGCCGTAGAGTCGAGCAACACTTGGCGGCCATCGACAATGCCGCCTGACAACGAGTGCCTACAGCCGGCACCCGACTATGCGAGCAACGCCCACCACGGGTGCCCGTCCGGTAGCACCGATCGAAGAAACGAGCACCCGTCGGCCGTGAGATCGGGGATGACCTGCTCGGCATCGAGCTGGTCCTTGACCCGACCCGCTTTCGACTTGAACAGCAGCTGCACTGGATGCGGCCAGCCACAGGTCCCATCCGGCCAGGTCCAGCCATCGATGGATGGCCGGAGCCTCGGATCGAAGGATGCCGACATCGACGTCGACATGGGCACGCCAGCTTCGACCAAGGTGAAGCTCGAGTGCGTGCCCGCCGGCGATCCACCACCGAAAGTCCGCGCCGCCGAGCAACGCCACCAGCTCCGCCAGGTCCAGCGGCGCCCACGTCCGGAGATCCTCGGTGGTCATGGCCACCATTGTGCCGTCGGTGTTCTGCACGTACCCCGCGTCGCCGACGATGCTGGACACGCGCAGAACCACGGGATTGTCGAGCGAGCCCACGCGCAACGGCAGAGTCTGTCGGTTTCTCGTTCCACGGCTTGTCGAGCGAGCGCACGCGGAACGGCAGAGCTTCTCGACAGCGCCCGCCGGTGATGGTGAACTGGGGGCCATGAGCCCACAGAGTTTTGACTGGCTGGCCCACCATGCCGACGTTCGCCCGACCAAGGAGGCCGTGATCGACCTCGGCACCAAACGCCGCTTCACCTGGGCCGAGGTCAACGACCGCACCTCCCGCCTGGCCGCTGCCCTCACCACCGAGTTCGGGGTCGGTGACGGCGACCGGGTCGCCGTACTCGCCCACAACAACTCCAACCTGTTCGAGGTCCAGTTCGCCTGCTGGAAACTCGGCGCCGTCATGGTCCCGCTCAATTGGCGTCTCGCCGTGCCGGAGCTGGAGTTCATCGTCGGCGACGCCTCGCCCACGGTCATGATCCACGACGACCCGCTGGCCGACCCGGCGGCGCAGGTGGCGAAAACCTGCGGCATCGACCGGCTCATCAACTGGGACGGGCCGTCGACCGACGAAGCCGGCCGGGTCGCCGACTACGAGGACCTGATCGTCTCGATCGAGCCGCTCGACAACCCGATCATCTGGTTCCACGATCAGCCGGTCACGATCATGTACACCTCGGGCACGACCGGCCGTCCGAAGGGGGCGATCATCACCCAGGGCATGGTGCTGTGGAACGTCGTCAACTCCACGAGCTTCTTCAAACTCGGGGTCGACATGACCAACCTGGCGTTCCTGCCGCTGTTCCACACCGGCGGCCTCAACTGCTTTGCCAACCCCGCCTTCCACTACGGCGGCCGCAACATCATCATGCGCGACTTCGAACCGTCGCTCGCCCTCGAATACATGACCAACCCGGATCACGGTGTCACCCATCTCCTCGGGGTCCCGGCCAACTTCCTGTTCATGAGCCAGGACCCGGCGTTCGAGACGGCCACGTTCCCGACGATGGAGATCTGCGGCGTCGGCGGCTCGCCCACCCCTGAGCCGTTGATCGAAACCTGGACGGCCAAGGGCCTGCCACTGCAACAGGGCTTCGGGATGACGGAGACTTCACCCATGGTGCTGGCGCTCACGCCCGAGTCGGCGGTGACCAAGATCGGTGCGGCCGGCCAGCCGGCGATGCACACCCAGGTTCGCCTGGTCGACGAGAACGGCGTCGACATCCACGAGTCCGGGGTGACCGGGGAGCTGTGGGTGCGAGGCCCGAACGTCACCCCCGGCTACTGGAACCGGCCCGACGCCACCGTCGAGGCCATCACCGACGGCTGGCTGCACACCGGTGACGCCGCCCGCCGGGACGACGACGGCTACTACTACATCATCGACCGCTGGAAGGACATGTACATCTCGGGTGGTGAGAACGTCTACCCGGCCGAGGTCGAGTCGGTCCTGTACCAGCTCCCGGAGATCGCCGAGGTGTCGGTCATCGGTGTTCCCGACGACACGTGGGTCGAGGTCGGGCGGGCCTGTGTGGTGTTGAAGGAAGGCCGGGAGTTGACCGAGCAGGCCATCATCGCCCACTGCCGGGCCAACCTGGCCCGATTCAAGGTGCCGCACTCGGTGGTCTTCCTCGA
>JAOUGG010000271.1 GCA_029857855.1 Acidimicrobiia bacterium
CCACAACGGGTGGCCGTCGGGCAGCGGCTCCGGATCGGTCACGTCGAGGCAGGCACCGCCGAGCTCGCCGGCCTCGAGCGCGGCGAGCAGGGCGTCGTGGTCGACGTGTCCGCCGCGAGCAACGTTCACCACCCAGGCGTGCGACTCCATGGCCTCGAACTCGGCCGGCCCCATCACCCCTTCGGTTTCGGGTGTCAGGGCCAGGGCCAGGACCACCAGGTCGGCGCCGGCGATGGCGTCGAGGCGGTCCTCGAAGGCCATCGTGCGGTGCGCGCCGGACATCGGATCGACCCGACGTCGCACCACCGTGATCTCGCAGTTGAATCCGGCCAGCAGCCCGATCAGCTCCTCGGTGATCCCGCCGGCTCCCAGCACCGTGATCCTGCCGTCGACCAGGTTGTGGCCCCGCGGGGCGGCCCAGGAATCGGCGCGCGCGTAGGTGGACAGGCCCCGCAGTCCGGCCAGGCCGAGCATCAAGGCGTGTTCGGCAACCGGCCGGGCGTAGACCCCCCGGGCGCACGTCCACACCCGCTCGTGGTCCAGGTACGGGAGGTATGGCTCGATTCCGGCGAACGGCAGGGCGACCCATGAGATCCCGTCCGCGCCGTCGAGCACCCCGGGAAGGTCGTGCGGTGTGGCCGGATCGGCCCACACCAGCGCCTGGGCGTCGGCAACCGGGACAACCTCTCCCCCGGCCTCCCGTACCGCCTCCTCCAACGACTCATAGCGGCCGGTCTTCGGTTCGACCGCGATCTTCGGATTCACCATGGGCATACCTTAGGAGATCCCGGCGGGGGTTCGTCCCTGCAACCTGCCCAATCGACCGCGATCCGGTGGATTTTGTGCGCGCCGCTCAGGGGATGCGGTTGAGCGCCTGGGTCAGGTCGGCGACGAGGTCGTCGACATCCTCGATGCCGACCGACAGCCGAACCAGATCCTCGGGCACCTCGAGCGGCGACCCGGCGGCCGAGGCGTGGGTCATCGCCCCCGGATGCTCGATGAGCGACTCGACGGCACCCAGCGACTCGGCCAGGGTGAACAGCTCGGTCGACTCGGCCACCAGCAGGGCCGACTCCCGGCTACCCGTCGTGAAGCTGACCATGCCCCCGAAACCCGACATCTGTCGTTTGGCCGCGGCGTGGCCCGGATGCGACGACAGGCCCGGCCACAACACCCGCTCGACCTTCGGATGACCGACCAGCAGATCCACGATCCTGGCGGCGTTCGTCTTGGCGCCTCGCAGGGTGAGGTAACAATCCCACGGAGCCGGAACGGCGCCGACGGCGTTCTGGACGAAGGCGAGGTGATCGTGGACGTCGGCGTCGTCGGTGGCCACGAAACCGCCGACCACATCGGAGTGCCCGCCAAGGTACTTGGTCGTGGAATGCACGACGATGTCGGCCCCGTGAGCCAGCGGCTGCTGGAGGTAGGGGGTGGCGAAGGTGTTGTCGACGACGAGCCGGGCCTGGGGGCGCCGGGCCGTCACGGCGGCCACGGCGGCGATGTCGACGACCGTGAGCAACGGGTTGGTCGGTGTCTCCACCCAGACCAGCTTGGTGTTCTCGGGCCAGGCGGCGTCGAGCGCCGCCGGATCGGTCAGGTCGTGGGCCGACCAGGTGATCCCGACCCGACCGAACACCTTGGAGATCAACCGGAACGTCCCCCCGTAGGCGTCGTTCCCCATCACGACGTGATCGCCCGGTTCCAGCAGCCGCAGGATGGCGTCTTCGGCCGCGAGCCCGCTGGCGAACGACACACCGAACCGCGCGCCCTCCAGCGCGGCCAGCGCGGTCTGCAGCGCCGTCCGGGTCGGGTTTCCCGTGCGAGCGTATTCGTAGCCGCTGTGTTTGCCGACCGCATCCTGGGCGAAGGTCGACGTCTGGAACACCGGCACGGTCACGGCACCGGTGGTCGACTCGGGATCCTGGCCGGCATGAATGGCCTTGGTGGAGAAGCCCCAACCGGCCGGGGTTTCGGCCTCCTCGGACGACCTGGATTCGGGTTCGATGGTCACGATGGGCTTCCTCCATTGGATTGTGTGACGGCCCTGGTGGGGCGGGCCGACAGGAACGACAGGACATCGGCTCGGGCCACGACCGTGCGGGGGCGGCCGCCGTCGAGCACCAGCAGGGCCGGCGCGAGATCGAGGAGCTGGACCGCGAGTTCGACGGTCTGGCCGATGCCGATGGTGGGAAGGCGGGGGCTCATCACGTCCTCCACCGCCCGATCGAGCACGCTCTGATCACCGAAGGCTGACTCCATCAATCGCAGCTCGTCGATCGAGCCCATGACCTCGGCGGCGGCAAGCGGCATCGCCCCTTTGGCCACCGGGAGCTGGGAGACGTCGTGGCGGCGCATCAAATCGACCGCGTCACGCACCAGGTCCTCGGGCTGCACATAGACGAGCGACGGGCGGTCACCCGACTTCGCGCCGACCACGTCGGCCACCGTCGGCGCCTCGGACACGAGGAAGCCGTAACCGGCCATCCACTCGTCGTTGAAAACCCGGCTCAGATAGCCACGGCCGGAGTCCGGGATCAGCACGACCACCAGATCATCGGCCGTCAGCTCGGCCGCCAGCCGGAGCGCAGCGGCCACCGCGGTACCGCCCGAACCACCGATGAGGAGGCCCTCGCGTTGGCTGACATCGCGGGCGACGAGAAAGGAATCCTGGTCGGAGACCGCGATGACCCGATCGACCAGGTCGGGGTCATAGGTCGCCGGCCAGAAGTCCTCGCCGACCCCCTCGACGAGATACGGCCGACCGGAACCGCCCGAGTACACCGAACCCTCCGGATCGGCGGCGACGATCTGCACGTCGGGATTCTGTTCTTTCAGGTACCGGCCGACGCCGGTCAGTGTGCCCCCGGTGCCGGCACCGGCCACGAAGTGGGTGATGCGGCCATCGGTCTGCCGCCAGATCTCCGGGCCGGTCGTCTGGTAGTGGGCCACGGGGTTGGCCGGGTTGGCGTACTGGTTCGGCCGGAAGGCGTTCGGGGTTTCGGCCACCAGGCGCTCGGCCGTCGAGTAGTAGGAGTTCGGGTCCTCCGGCGGCACGGCGACGGGGCAAACGACGACCTCGGCGCCGTAGGCCTTCAGCAGATCGACCTTTTCCGGCGCGACCTTGTCGGTGACGACGAAGATGCAGTTGTAGCCGCGCTGGGCGGCGACGATGGCCAGTCCGACGCCGGTGTTGCCCGAGGTCGGCTCCACGATCGTGCCGCCCGGTTTGAGCAGGCCGTCGCGTTCGGCCTGTTCGACCATCGTCAGCGCCGGCCGATCCTTCGTGCTGCCACCGGGGTTGGTGGTCTCGACCTTGGCCACGACGGGGCAGGCGAGCCCCGATCCGATCTGCCGGAGGCGGACCATCGGCGTGTTTCCGATCAAATCGAGTACCGAATCGGCGATCTCCATGTCTTCTCCCTTGCTGCGTTCGAAGGCTCGACGTTGGTCGCCCGGCCGCTGAGACGGTCCGCGTACGAGCCGCGATACGGCAACCCCGGCATCGGAACGGGCATTCCCCGTCATGCCGCTGCGCTACCTGCACTCTATCGAGGAGCGGCCCGCAGATCGTGAATGGCGTGAACGGCCGACGGGTCGCCGGAGCCGGGTCGGAGCCTGTCGGAGCCGGGTCGGTCAGCCGCTGACGGTGGCGACCTCGGGGAACGACGTCTTGTCGGGAGTATTGTCGACATCGAGCGGCACCGACCCCATGTCGATCGACTCGGCTATCCGCACGGCGCCGCTATCGAGACCGACAAGCCACAACATCGTGGAGCGACGCTGGGCCCGGCGGATGCCGTAGACGCTGCCTTCGGAATCGACCAGATGGCGCTCGGGATGGTCGACGGTGACCGAAACCATGATCGACGGTCCCTCCCGGAACGTCTCCACCCTCTTGATCTGCGGGGCCCGGCCACTGACGCGCAGCCCGGAGGCCGAGAGATTGCGGTGCTGTTCCGAGGCCTGGGTGTACAGCGGCGTTCCCTCGAGAAACACCTCATCGACGCGGGTTACCGCAGGATCGGTCTGCAACCCGAATTCGGCCATCAACAGATCCGAGACGAGGCGTCGCCATGCCGGATCGTCAACCGAAATCGGCTGACGGCGCTGGCGGCGCTGACCGGTGTGCATTGTGGAGCGAAGGGGGCGGGCCACGGAATGGTACGCGGCCTCCTCGCCCAACAGGGCGGGGCGCAGCACGAAGATGCCGAGCGCGATCTCGATGATGAGGGCGACCGCCAGCCCGAATCCGAAGCGGCCGACCGTCGGACCGCCGCCGACGAGCCGGGTCAGGGAGATCCAGCAGGCGGCGATGAGCAGACCGACCACCGCCAACAGCCCGGCCCGCCCGGGCACGGCCGCCGGATCGGCTGCGGTTGCCGGGTCATCCGGGGGCAGCGGGGACGTTGCGACCAGATCGACGTAGTGATCGGAGTGATCGGAGTGATCGGTGTGATCGCCTCCTACACCGTTCGACCCGTTGACGGGAACCGGCTCGGCGGGATCGGGGCCGGTGATGGTGATCAGACCGGCCGAGGCGGACCACCGGTCGCCGAAACGGGCACGATCGTGCAGGTACTCCAGTTCGAACAGACTGACGGCGGCGGCCACCAGCGTCAGCGCCGCGATCGTCTCCGCCGCCGACGCCTCCGCACTCACCAGGCGATAGATGCCGACGGTCGCCGCTCCGCCGAGGACGCGGAGCACGAAGCTTGTCAGCGTGTAGCCGGTGTTGTCGGTCTCCACCAGAATGGTTCCCGCCCCGGCCAACGCCAGGAGCAGGACGGCGGCCACAATCAGAATCGTCGAACCACGACCCACAGGACCGGCCGCACCATGGATCTCGACCCGCTCGTCGGCCAGCCTGACGACATCGTCGACCAACTGTGCGCCCTCGGCGCTCCGGATCGGAACAGCGGGCACGATGACCGCCAGCTCGACGGAATCGAAGCCGAGCTGCTCCTCGGACGCCAAGGATTGGGCCGGATCGACCGGCTCGCTGCCGGCACCGGCGAAGCGGGCGTTGGCGGTGTCGACCCAGGCGACGTTGCTGAGCGTGCCCACGGCCCGGGCCCAGGTGTCGGTGGCCTCCGACGACGACGCTTCGACCACCGTCACCAGCGCCTCTGTCGGATCGCCGGGGCCGGCACCCAGACGGTCGCCCACGACCCGCGTCGAGTCGTCGCCGGGCAACGCCCGATAGTCG
>JAOUGG010000272.1 GCA_029857855.1 Acidimicrobiia bacterium
TGAGCAAGTAGATTGAGCTGGTGAGTACGGCTGAGACACCCACCGAGACCCGTCACGGAATCGACCTCGGACGCCTGGCCGAGCTCGACGTCGCCGTGCTCAACGGGGTGGGCCCGAAGAAGGCGAAGTCGCTGGCCAAGGCCGAGATTCACAACCTGCTCGATCTGATCACCCACTACCCCCGCAAGTATCTCGATCGGACCAAGGAGGCGCGGATCGTCGAGTTGCTCGAGGGGGAGGAGGCCAGCGTGCTGGTCACCGTCAACAGTTCCTCCAGTCGCCGCATCCGGGGCGGCAAGGTGATGGTCACCTCGACCGTCAGCGACGACTCCGGGTCGCTGCGAATCACCTTCTTCAACCAGGCGTGGCGGGAGCGTCAGTTGAGCCCCGGTCGTCAGGCGGTGATCTTCGGGAAGATCGAGATGTTCCGAGGCCAGCGGCAGATGACCAACCCGGTTGTCGATCTGGTCGGCGACAAGACGGGCCGCATCATCCCCGTCTATCCCCAGTCGGAGAAGACGGGTCTGAACTCCTGGGATCTGGCGGAGTGGGTGGCCGAGACCCTGCGCCGCACCCTGCCGCCGTCCGGTCGGGGGCTCATCGACCCGCTACCCGACCACCTGCTCGACGAGCACGACTTCATCACCCGCGAGGCGGCGTTCAAGGGCATCCACCAGCCGGAGAGCCTGGCCGAAGTCGGCGAGGCCCGTCGCCGTCTCGTGTTCGATGAACTCTTCCGCCTCCAGCTGGCGCTCGTGCTGCGCAAGCGGGCCATCGAGCGAACCGAGACCGGCGTGGCCCACACCATCGACGGTCCGCTGCTCACCGGGTTCACCGACCGGCTGCCGTTCGAGTTGACCGGCGCCCAGCGGCGCGTCATCGACGAGATCCTGGCCGACCTGGCCCGTCCGATTCCCATGCACCGGCTCCTGCAGGGTGACGTCGGCGCCGGTAAGACGCTGGTGGCGGTGGCGGCGATGCTGGCCGCGGTCGACGGCGGACACCAGGCGGCGCTGATGGCACCGACCGAGGTCCTGGCCGAACAACACCACGCCGGTATCCGCCGGCTGCTGGACGGCCTGACGGTCACCGACGAGACCTCCCTGTTCCAGGATCGCCCGCTCCGGGTCGAGCTGCTGAGCAACCGGGTCACCGCGGCCGAACGCAAACGTATCCTCAGCCAACTGCTCACCGGTGAGGTCGACATCGCGATCGGCACGCACGCCCTCATCCAGGAGAACGTGATGTTCTCCGCGTTGGGGGTGGTGGTGATCGACGAGCAGCACCGGTTCGGGGTCGAGCAGCGGGCCGCCCTCCGGGACCGTAGCTACACCGACGCCTCGCCCGATGTGATGGTGATGACGGCCACGCCGATTCCCCGCACCGCCGCGATGACCGTGTACGGCGACCTCGACGTGTCGGTGATCGACGAGCTGCCGCCAGGGCGCAGCCCGATCGTGACCCGCTGGGTGGCCGCCCCCGGCAACCTGGAGGATGCATCGGAGGCGCTGGACACGATCGCGGATCTCGAAACGATGTGGGAAGAGGTCCGGCAACAACTCGACGAGGGCCGTCAGGTTTACGTGGTGTGCCCGCTGATCGACGAATCGGAGAAGCTCGACGCGGCCTCGGCCGAAACGATCTTCGACCGTCTGTCCGCCGTCGAACTCGCCGACCGCAGGCTGGGGCTCCTCCACGGTCGCCTCACCCCGGCCGAGAAGGACCAGACGATGGATCTGTTCCGCTCGGGCCACCTCGATGTGTTGGTGGCCACCACTGTGATCGAGGTGGGGGTCGACGTCGCCAACGCCACCGTCATGATTATTCTGGACGCAGGCCGCTTCGGGATCGCTCAGCTCCATCAGTTGAGGGGTCGGGTCGGCCGGGGTTCGCACCAGTCGGTGTGCTGGCTGGTCGGCGAGACGACCACCGACGACGGTGAAGCTCGCCTGCAGGCCCTGGTCGACTCAACCGACGGGTTCGAGCTGGCCGAGGTCGATCTGGATCTGCGAGGCGAGGGAACGATTTTGGGCGAACGACAAAAGGGTAGAAACGACCTGAAGCTGGCGTCGCTGCGCCGCGACCGTTCGGTGGTGATGCAGGCTCGACTAGCGGCGGTCGATGTGGTCGACGCCGATCCGTCGCTCGACGCCCATCCCGGTCTGGCCGCAGAGCTGCAGCTGTTCCTGGATCAGGGCGACGCCGAGTTCCTGCTGAAGAGCTGACCCCGACACCGTGCTCGCCCCGCTGCTCCTCGCCGTCGCACTTTCGGGTTCGCCGGTCGCCGCCGGCCCCATGGACGATCCGGTTCCGGTCCTCGACACCGATGCCGAGGTCGGGGTCGACTACGACCTGGCCATCGACCTTGCCGACACCGAAATCGACGTCGATATGGCGGTTGACATCACCTTCACGAAGCCCCTGGAGCAGGACGGCAACCGGATCGTCCGCTACTTCATGACGAACTGGCACGCCTTCCTGCCGTCGTCGGCGACGGGCATCACCGTGTCCGACGGCGAGGGCCCGCTTTCGTTCACGATCGACTCGGTCGAGCAGCCGGGGCTCGTGCTGGTCGAGGTCGACTTCCGGCGCGACCTCTCCTCGGGGGAGTCCCTCGCCCTGGCGATGTCGTACTCGCTGCCATCCGAGCCGCCACCGATCGAACTCAACGACACGGTCGAGCTCATCCTCGAGGATCAGGTGGTGGTGAACGATGCGGCCGTCGCCTGGGCCTTCTACTCCGATCCGAGGGCCGATTTCTGGAGCGCGGAGTTCGACCTGCCGCCGGGTTTTTCCGAACCCCTCGATGACGACGTCTGGCGCCGCCGCACCGGATCGTCGACGCTCGAGGCCTCGGGCGACGAGTTCATGTACGACTTCGTCGTGATCGAGAACGACCGGGCGATGAGCGAGACGATCGTGCCGTTCGACGGGCACGAGATCACCCTGCGGCACTGGCCGGGCGACGTGGCGTGGCGGGACCGGGTTTCCGAGCAGATCACCGGCAACCTGCCGAAGCTCATCGAGCTGACCGGGGTCGAGTGGCCGGACCGGCCGCTCGTCGTCCAGCAGTCTGCGCAGACGCTGGGCACGTCGTATGGCGGCTGGTACACGAGTAGCGACAACCGCATCACCATCGGCCGATCGATCAACCCGGAGCTGGTGCTGCACGAGTTGTCACACGTGTGGTTCCAGTACGACAGGCTCGCCGACCGGTGGCTGATCGAGGGCCTGGCCGACGAGTTCGCCGCGCTGGCCGCCGACGGCCCGTCCGGTGATTCCGTACCAGAGGTGTCCCTCGACGACGAACTCGCCTTCGCTCTCGACGGCTGGGTCGACCCGCCATCGATCGACGACACGACAACCGGCCGGCTCGAAGCCGAACGGTGGGCCTACCAGGCGTCGTGGCTCGTGACCCGAACCACCAGGGAGCTGATCGGCGTCGATGCCTTCACCGACGTGACCGGTTCGATCCTCGGAGGAGTGCCGTCCTATCCCGGTCCCGAAGACGAGCCTGTGGACGGCGCCGACGGACCTCGCACCTGGCGGGAGTTCCTCGACCTCGCATCGGATCGCACCACCGACGAGCTGGAGCTGTCGGAACTGTACGCGAACTGGATCGAGGGGAACGGGACGGACCGATTCGAGCAGCGGTCGGCGGCCCGACAGCGGTACAGGGCACTGCAGGATCGGGTCGACGGCACCGTGCTGCCCGCCGCGGTCCGCCTCCCGATGCGGGACTGGGACTTCGTCGGAGCCGGCGAAGCGATCGACGCAACGGAGCGGTTCCTCAACGAGGTGGAGACGCTGCGGACGGGCCTGGGCAACCGCGGAGTGCCCTTCCCAACCGACTTTGCCGACCGGTTCGCACGCAGTGCCTCGGTCGAGGAGCTGGTGACCTACCAGGCCGAAATCGTCGCAGCCGGCGACGACGTGATCGGCTTCGTCGAACAGATCGACTCGCTCGACCGATGGCAGCGGATCGGTTTGATCGGTTCCGACCTCGAGCGGAGGCGAGCCGCTGCGCTCGATGCGTTCGAAGCGGGTGACTTCGGCGAGGCCGCCGCCCAGATCGAACGAGGCGGGGTGCTGGTCGACGGTGCCCGCCGACGGGGTCTCGTCCGACTGATCGTGGCCTGCTCGATCTCGGTGGTGACGCTCGCTCTGCTCCTCGCGTTCCGCCGACGTCGTCACGCACGTCGTCAAGGTCGGGATGGACGGCAACCCGCAGACACCCCGGCTGCGCCCGACATCGATCTGACCGCCGGGGCCGACGGCTACAACTCGTCGTCGTCGGAGATCACCACGTCCCAGCGATCGTGACAGTCCCGGCAACGGTACGGAATCACCGTTCCATCCGGAACCTCGCCATCGGACGGTTGCCAGCCGAGCGGGAAACAGGCGCCCCCGCAGTCGACACAGACGATTTCGAGGTCGGGAACTCTCACGGCGACACTGTAGCGTCGCTTCGCCACTAGGTTTGGTTCGATGCGAGTTGTCGGAGGAACCGCCCGGGGGCGCAAACTCAAGGCCCCGCCCGGATCGGGGACCCGGCCGATCACCGACCGGGCCAAAGAGGCGATCTTCAACATGTTGGCGGCGAGGGTGAACCTCGTCGACATCACGGTGGCCGACCTGTTCGCCGGGAGCGGCTCGTTCGGCATCGAGGCGCTGAGCCGGGGAGCGGCCCACGTCACCTTCGTCGAACGCGACCGGGATGCGGCTCGGGTCCTCGCCGGAAACCTCGACGCCCTCGGGTTCGCCGACCGGGCCGAGCTGATCGTGGCCCCGGTCGAGACAGCCCTCCGCCGTCTCGGACCGGTCGATCTGGCCTTCTGCGATCCCCCCTACGCCGACGACCCGTGGCTCGACCTTCTGGGGCGGGTGCAGGCCGACCTGCTGGTCGGCCACGCCGAGACCCCGGTGGCGCTGACGGACCGCTGGGAGGAGATCACCCGGCGGTCCTACGGGCGGGCCCAGATCGTGATCGCCCGTCGAGCCGAGGCGTGAGGGTGCCTGACAGGGGGGCGCCCGTGCGCCTCGCCAAAACTCTTTCGCAGATCACCGGTTCTCAGCCCGGCGGAAACTAGCGTGGTTGCCATGGCAGTGGCGCTGTATCCCGGCTCCTTTGATCCCGTGCACAACGGGCATTTGGCCATCATTGCCGCCGCTTCGCCATTGT
>JAOUGG010000273.1 GCA_029857855.1 Acidimicrobiia bacterium
TGGGGTGCGTCGGGCCGGTTCGACCGCCTCACGGAACCCATCGACACCTACAACGGCCTCCGGTGGTGGGACAACTTCGGCGAGTACGCCTTCTGCACCGCACTGCGGGCCGAGCAGTTGCGTGACGTCGGGGCCTGCCTCTCACCGTTCAACGCCTTCCTGCTCCTCCAGGGCCTCGAGACACTCCCCCAACGCATGGACGCCCACGTGGCCAACGCCCGAGCCGTGGCCGCCTGGCTGGCGGGCGACACCCGCATCTCGTGGGTGGCCCACGCCGACTTGGTCGACTCGCCCTACCATGACCTGGCCGCCCGCTACCTCCCGAAGGGGGCGGGCGCCATCTTCACCTTCGGGATCGACGGCGGCCGCAAGGCCGGCCAGCGGTTCATCGAGTCGCTGCAGATGGTCAGCCACCTGGCCAACGTGGGCGACGCCCGCACACTCGTCATCCATCCGGCGTCGACGACCCATCAGCAGATGAGCGACGCCGAGCTGGAGCGGGCCGGTGTCGGCGCCGACATGATCCGGCTGTCGGTCGGGCTGGAGGACCTCGACGACATCGTCTGGGATCTCGATCAGGCGCTCACGGCGGCCGTGTCATGAGGGGCGTTGTCATGACGACCGTCCCGGCCGCTGCGATCGGGACGGCCCAGCCGCCCGTGCCCGGATGGACGCCCCCGTCGCCGTTGCAGCGCAAGGCGATCCTGGATCGCAGCCGCTCGATCGCGATCGTCGGGGCTTCGGCCAGCCCTGCCCGGGCCAGCAACTTCGTGATGACCTACCTGAAGTCGTCGTCGTGCGACTTCGACCTGTACCCGGTGCACCCGACCGAGACCGAGATCCTCGGCCTCCCCGTTTTCCCGTCTCTGGAGGCCGTGACCGACGCCATCGGCGCTCCGATCGACATCGTCGACGTGTTCCGGCGGGCCGAGGACTGCCCGGCCGTGGCCGCCGAGGCGGTGGCGGCCGGTGCCGGAACGCTGTGGTTGCAGCTCGGGCTGTGGAGCGTCGAGGCGGCCGAGATCGCCCTGGCCGACGGCCTCGACGTGGTCATGAACCGCTGCACCAAAATCGAACACGCCCGCTTCGCCGGGGGGCTCCACCTGGCCGGCTTCGACACCGGCGTCATCTCGAGCAGACGAGCCCCGTGACCAGGCGGTCGGTGATGTCGTCACCGACGCGCCGTCGCGACTGGCCCGGTCGGAGCCGAAGTGACAACATGATCGGGACCCGTGCACTGATTACGCTGTGCAGGTTCACGTCGTGCATTGGAGGCACAGAACATGGCTGAAGCCGTCATCGTATCCACCGCCCGCAGCCCGATCGGCCGGGCGTTCAAAGGCTCGCTCAAAGACGAGCGCCCCGACGACATCACGGCCCAGATCGTAAACGCCGCGCTCGACAAGGTGCCGGAACTCGACCGATCCGAGATCGAGGACCTGATGCTCGGCACCGGTTCACCGGCCGGTGAACAAGGGTTCAACGCGGCCCGCGTCGTGGCCATCCTGGCCGGGCTCGGCAACGTGCCCGGCGTGACCGTCAACCGCTACTGCTCGTCGTCGCTGCAGACCATCCGCATGGCGGCGCACGCCATCAAGGCCGGTGAGGGGGATGCGTTCGTGGCCGCCGGGGTCGAGTTCGTGAGCCGCTACGGCAATGGAGCGTCCGACAACGGCGACGCCCGCAACAAGCGGTTCAACGACGCCATGCTGCGCACTCTCGCGCGTTCCGAGGGCGGAGCCGAGACCTGGACCGCGCCCGAGGGTCTGCCCGACATCTACATCGCCATGGGTCAGACCGCCGAAAACGTCGCCCAGCAGGAGAACGTGAGCCGCGAGGAACAGGACGCCTGGGGTGTCCGCAGCCAGAATCGGGCCGAGGACGCGATCAAGCGCGGGTTCTTCGAGGTCGACATCACCCCGGTCACGCTGTCCGACGGCTCGGTCCTCTCGGCCGATGACGGACCCCGGCCCGGGACCACGCTCGAGGGCGTGAGCCAGCTGAAGCCCGTGTTCCGCCCCGACGGAACCGTGACCGCCGGCAACGCCTGCCCGCTGAACGACGGCGCCGCCGCCGTGGTCGTGATGAGCGACGAGAAGGCCCGCCGGCTCGGTATCAAGCCGCTGGCCCGTATCGTCTCCTCGGGCGTGACCGGATTGAACCCCGAGATCATGGGACTCGGCCCGATCGAGGCGTCCCGCCAGGCCCTGGCCCGGGCCGGAATGACGATCGACGACATCGATCTGGTCGAGATCAATGAGGCATTCGCCGCCCAGGTGCTCCCGTCGGCCGCCCACCTCGGCATCGACCAGGACAAGCTCAACGTCAACGGCGGCGCCATCGCCATCGGCCACCCGTTCGGCATGACCGGGGCCCGCATCATGACCACGCTGATCAACGGCCTGATCGACGCCGACAAGACCGTGGGTCTCGAGACGATGTGCGTCGGTGGTGGCCAGGGTATGGCCATGATCATCGAGCGTCTGTGACGGAGCGGCGCCCGCTCAATCGGGTTCCGGCCTGGGCATTGATACCCGGACGACGGAATTTCGTCGAAAGCCTGTAACCAAATGACGAGCTGAGGCGTCTAAGCCCACGAACACTCTCCCCTGAAGCCCCGGCCCCCGCAAGGTGGTCGGGGCTTCGTGGTGTCAGGCGCCACTCGTCGTGGTATCAGGCGCTACTCGTCGGCGGAGGGGCCGATGGCGGTGCAGTCGGTGACCGTTGCGTCGAAAAACTCGCCGAAGCCCTCGACGCCGTCCTCACCGGTCAGGTAGTCGTAGGTCTCGGCAGCCGAGATCTTCTGCAGAGCGTTGCCGTCCTCGCCGTAGCGGTCGAAGACCGCATCGGCGATGCACTCGGCCTCGTTGACGGCGAAGTTGTCGTCGCGGGTCAACACGTCGACGAAGTCATCGCGGTCGCCGGGACCGCCGGTGCAGCCGGTGGCGAGGAGTGCAAACGCCACGACGACCGCCGACAAACCGGCACGACGACGGCCCCGAGCGGAGCGGGTCATCGCCGGGCGGGACGGCTCCGGAGACGTGGTGTTGGGGCGGGGGGTGATCTGGTTGGTCATGGCCTTCACTTTCGGCGCTCAGGCTACTTCACCGGACCACGGTTACCACCCCGCGCCGTCAGCTGTCGTCGCCCTGTCGCCCCCCGGTCGCCGTGCCGGGGCGTGACGGGTGCTCAGGCGGTCGCCGGTTCGTCGATCTCGGAGGCCCAGGGCGGATCGGCCCCCAGGCGACCCACGGTGATCGACGCCGCCTTCACGCCGAAGGAAACGATCTCCCGCCACGTATCCGGCCCGAGGGCGGCGATGGCCTCCACCGTGGCCAGCTTCCGTCGATACAACTGGGCCAGCACCGCACCGCAGAACGAGTCGCCCGCTCCGACGGTGTCGGCCACCTCACCTCGTACCGACGCAACGGTGAACGGATCATGACCCTTGACGTGAACATCGACGCCGGCGGGCCCGGCGGTCCGCAGCACCGCGGTGGCCCCCCTCACCAGCAGGTCGTCGATGGTCATACCCATCCAGTCGAGATCCTCGTCGCTGGCCTTGATGACCGAGGCCCGGTCGAGCCACGGCCCGGCCAGCTCCAGCCACTCGCCCACCGAGGGGAAAACCTGGGGACGGATGTTCGGATCGAACGAGACGACGCCGTCGAAGTCGTCGAGCATGCGATGCAGGGCCCGGGCCGTCTCGCCCCGGAACACGCCGAGCGTTCCGGCGTGCACGATGTGGGGACCGGGGCCGAGCGGCGACAGATCGATGGTGGTCATGGAGGCATCGGCTGTGTTGTCGCCCTCGAACCGGAAGGATTGGACGGGCCGCACGGTGACGATGGCCCGGGCCGTCGGCTCCGGCCCCCGCTCGGCGGCTCGCAGATCGACGCCCGAGGCCTCCAGGTGCGCCCAGATGAGGTCGCCGTTGGCATCGGTCGAGATCCGTCCGACGAACGCCGTCGGCACGCCGAGACGGGCCGTGGCCACCGCGGCGTTCATGGGTCCGCCGCCGGGCACCGCCCGCTCGGGATCGCCCTCGTGTTCGCCGGGAATGACATCGACCAACGATTCGCCTACACAGATGATCATGATCGCACCAGCATAATCGGTCGCTGGCCGCCGTCGAGAGGCCGCGGCCCCCGATCCATCGAGCGACAATCCGCTACGTACACTGACCCTCGATGACCGAGGCGACGGCCGGAGCGGCTCCGGATTTCGACCAGCTTCCCGAGCTGGATCAGGCGGTGGAATCCCGGCTCCGACCCGAGATCCGGGCGCGCTCGACCTGGGGCGACCGACTCCCGCCGACCGGCCCGCTGGAGAGGGAGGACGACGTCCGCTTGCTGCTGGTGCACCACACGGCGTCGACCAACGACTACAGCGCCGACGAGGTCATCGAGCAGATCCACGATTTCTACGACTTCCACGTCGGACCGGAGCGGGGCTGGCCCGATGTCGCCTACAACTTCCTCATCGATCGATTCGGCGGCATCTGGGAGGCCCGGGAGGGTTCGCTCGCCGAACCGATTCGGGGAGACGCCACCGGAGGCTCCCAAGGTTTCGCCCAGCTGGCCAGCCTGATCGGCAACCACGTCGAGGCGCCGCCCACCCCCGAGGGCATCGACAGCCTGACTCGGCTGCTGGCGTGGATGGCCCACCGGTACCGGGTCGACACGAAACCCGGGGCGACCGTCGCCTTCGTGTCGCGAGGATCGAACCGCTGGCCCGCCGGCACCGAGGTCTCGGCCGCCACGATTTCGGGTCACCGCGACATGTCGGAGACGAGGTGTCCCGGCGACTCGGTCTACGACCTGCTCGATCGCTCGATACCCGAGGAGATCGAACGCCTGCGCCAGTCCGCCCTCGAGGAGGCGAGCGCCGACCTGGGCGTCGAATCGCCACCGCCGGCGGCTGAGGAACCGGTCGAGGGCGCCGAGGATGATGGCGAGAGGCCGACCTCGTCGACCATCGGCTCGGAGTCGGTCGCGGTCGGCTCCGAAGGCGTCGAGGCGCTCCGCGAACGGGCTGCCGGGGAATCGGAACCACCGGTCGTGGCCGACTCGGACAACACCGACCGGTATGTGGTCTCGGCGGGCGTGACGATGGTGGTCGGCGGCCTGGCCGGTCTGATCGCGCTGCGGCGCCGACAGGTCGAGGGCT
>JAOUGG010000274.1 GCA_029857855.1 Acidimicrobiia bacterium
GGGGCTGGCCCAGCAGGCCAGCTCCGGTGTCGAGGCTCAGGCCGAGGCGATGAAGCGGTCCTGGCAGTTGAAGAATGCCAAGGACCGCGACGCCGCTGAAGAGGTGGCGAAGCTGCTCGTCAGCACGCCCATCGAGATCGCGGCCCGCGCCGGTGCAGAAGGCAAGTTGTTCGGCTCGGTGACGTCATCCGACATCGTCGAGGCGGTCAACGCCAAGGCCGGCGTCGAGCTCGATCGTCGGATGATCAATCTCGACGATTCCATTCGAGCCCTCGGCAGCTACAACGTGATGGTCAAACCCCATCCCGAGGTCGAGTTCCCGGTGACCGTCACGGTGGTCCCCGAAGTTTGAGAACACGGGCCCGGCGTTCGTCCGGGTCGACCGATCTTCGTTGGACACCGGCCGGCGATCTCCAGTGGATCGACGGCCGGTGTTTGCCGTTTTGGCCGCGCCGTCCGCCGACTCGCCGACGTGGGTGGTTGTGCCCACCAGACGGTCATCCCCAGGTGCGGATAACTAAAGGTGGACAACGATGAGCGCTTGTCCACTACTTATCCACAAGATTTGTGGATGTTTGTTGCCGCGACCATGATGGCGATGGTTTTGGAGGATTCCGGAGGCTGGTTGTCCACATCGATTCGGACCTCACCCACAGATTGATGTGCCACGTCCCCACGTTGTCCACAGTCGATCCCCAGATTGTCGGTCGACTCGGGTTCGTTCGTGACGATTGGTGACGGACCAAGCACCGCCTCCACCGCGCCGGATTGCCCGCGATATTCACAGGAGATCCAGAGGTTACGGCACTAGGAATCCACAGGCTCGGTCGGCGATGATGGACGCCGAGGATTTGTTCGGCGCGGGTGCCGGCCTCCTTGCCGTGTCGTGACCGACCATGCCCCCGGAGCTAAAAGGTCACACCGCCACTCGATAATCACACCAACCATTCGATCAAGGAGCGTCATGGCCGATCGGGCCAATGCCCCCAGACCAACACGCGTGCCACCGAACAACCTCCGGGCGGAGGAATCGGTGCTCGGGGCGATGCTGCTGTCGCGCGAGGCCATCGCGGAGGTGGTCGAAACTCTCGATCCCGACCACTTCTACAAGCCGGCGCACGGCCACCTGTACGACGCAATCATGGGCCTCTACGGCGCGGGCCAGCCGGTCGACGCCGTCACCGTGGCCGAGGAGCTTGCTCGAGCCGGGCTGCTGGAGGAGATCGGAGGCCCGTCGCTCCTGCTCGATCTGCAGGCGTCGACGCCCGCCATCAGCAACGCCTCGCACTACGCCAAGATCGTGGAGGAGCACGCTCTGCTCCGCCGCCTCATCATGGTGTCGAACGAGATCGCCGAGACCGCCTACGGAGTACCCGACGATGTGGTGAAGGCGATCGACGACGCCGAGTCCCGTATGTTCGAGGTCGCGCAGCGGCGGGTCACCAACACCACTGCCGAGATCAAGGATCTCCTGTCGGCCAACCTCGACCGCCTCGAACTGCTCTACGAACGGGGAGATGCGATAACCGGTTCGAGCACCGGCTACATCGATCTCGACGAGATGCTTGCCGGCCTGCAACCAAACGCCCTCTACGTGATCGGGGCCCGCCCGGCCATGGGCAAGGCCCTGGCCTTGGACACCCCGATACCGACCCCAAATGGTTGGATGTCGATGGGCGGATTGTCGGTCGGTGACATGGTCCTTGATGAAACCGGCGCACCGTGTCGAGTCACCTACAAGAGCCCCGTCTTCACCGACCACGACTGCTATCAGGTCGAGTTCGACGACGGGTCGGAGATCGTCGCCGACGCCGAGCACCAATGGTTCACCTGGGATCAGGGCCACAAGCGGACGGGCCCCGCCGTTCGCACGACCGCCGAGATCGCAGCGACCCTACGAGTCGAGAGCTACGCCGACAAGCGACCCAACCACCGGATCCAGCTGGCCGAACCACTTGACCTGCCGGAGGTGGACGTCCCACTGGCTCCCTACGTTCTGGGTTGCTGGTTGGGTGACGGGCACACCGGCCGTGCACAGATCACAACGATGGACCGTGAGTTGGTCGACGCTTTCGCGCTCGAAGGGTGGTCGCTGGAACCAGCGGCCGGGCAGAACAGCGGGCGAGCAATCACCTACACGGTTCGATCGGCGCTGGACGACACCCCCGACGAGGAGCAATTGGGAGGTCGACGGATGCCGGCCTTCACCCGGGCGCTACGCGACTGTGGGCTCTGGGAGTCGGGAGAGAAGATCGCCAAGCACATCCCCGCCGTGTACCTCCGCGCCTCGGTCAAGCAACGGTTGGCGCTACTACAAGGAATCATGGACACCGATGGATGCGTGGTGCGGGGCCAGGTGACCTGCCAGCTTTCGATGTCGAACCAAGGTCTGATCTGCGATGTGCGGGAGCTGGTTCTCTCCCTTGGCTACAAGGCCGGTCGACTCCACCACAAGACGAGCAACTTCGGCACCGATGTCTGGACGCTCAACTTCGCGGCCCGTGACCCCGTGTTCCGTCTGACCCGGAAGGCGGCCGCTCAGACGTTGGCCGACAATCCGAACTGGAAGGCCCGGTGGCGGGTCATCACCGACGTTCGTCCGGTGCCGTCGGTCCCGGTGCAGTGCATCACGGTCGACTCGCCGAACCATCTGTATCTGGCCGGGCGGGAGATGATTCCGACCCACAACACCGCATTCGGGCTCGGCATGGCTGCGAACGCGGCGATGAAGGACCAGAAGCCGGTGCTGATCTTCTCCCTCGAGATGAGCCAGCTCGAACTGTCGCAGAGAATTCTGTGTTCGGAGGCGCTGGTCGATTCGAGTCGGGTTCGCACCGGCAAGATCGGGGAGGCGGAGTGGACCCGCATCAGCCACGCCGTGGGCCGCCTCGCCGAGGCGCCGATCTTCATCGACGACAACCCTCACACCTCCGTCATGGAGATTCGGGCCAAGTCCCGCCGCCTCAAGAGCCGGGTCGGCGATCTGGGTATGGTGATCGTCGACTACATCCAGCTGATGAGCGGCCGTTCCAACGCCGAGAGCCGCCAGGTTGAGGTGTCGGAGATCAGCCGTGGTCTGAAGATCCTCGCTCGTGAACTGGAGGCTCCCGTCGTGGCGCTGGCCCAGCTCAACCGGTCGCTGGAACAGCGGGTCGACAAACGCCCGATGCTGTCCGACCTGAGAGAAAGTGGAAGCCTCGAGCAGGACGCGGACGTCGTGATGTTCCTTTATAGAGACGAGGTCTACGACGAGCAGTCGCCCGACAAAGGTGTGGCCGAGGTCATCGTGGCCAAACACCGCAACGGGCCGGTCGGTAAGGTCCGGCTGGCGTTCCGTGGCCAGTACACCCGCTTCGACAACATGGCCCGCTCGATTCCGGGCTCCGGCCCGCCACCATCGGACGACGGAGGCGCCGGAGGAGGCGGCCCCGGCCCCGACTTCTGAGCACGCCACCTCGAACTTTGTGCCGCCGCCGACCCGGCAACCGTAACTTTGGGAGGTCTACGACCCGCCGAGGGGGCCGTGGCGGTCACAAAGTTCTGCGAGGGTGAGCCGGATTCGGCGACAGTGGACTGCGGCGCCAATATCGGCGCCGACTTCTAGTTAACGGTCGGGTTGCACGAACACCGCGGGCGGTGGCGCGTCGGGTGAGGTCGAGTTGTCGGCCCCCGGGTTTGGCGGTGCGATCCATGCCGCCACGGTGAACGCCAGTGCCACGGCGGCGGCGATGAGGAGCAGTGCTCGAAAGAGCAGGGTGCTGTTTCGAGTGGCGGCTCTCGCCGTGATCGGTGTCAATGACAGCCGATTCGGCGTCGGCTCCCGGCGGAACGACTGTCGATGACCGACCTCGCCGACCTCGGATCGGGTCGGCCCCGAGGTGGTGCCGACCTGCGCGACCTCGTGGCGCGGTTCGAGGTTGGTGGTCGAGCGGCGCGTTGGTCGGGCCGCTTGGTTCGGCGTCTTGGTCGGGGCTGGGCGTGGGGCCATCGATCTAGTCTTCGGCCTCAGGGCCCGAAATCTTGATGGGCGGTACCACCCGCCGATCGTGGGCCGTCCTCGAAGACGATCGTACCCTCGGTCAGTTGAAGAGTGAGACCGCCGCCCAGATCACCACGACGAGACCTATGGCGATCTGGATCAGCGACCGGCCGAGTGGGGGTCGTTCGAGTTCGTCTTCGTCGACCTCGGACTTGGGATTGATCAACGCCGTGGCGGTGCCGAGCGTCAGCGCGCCGCCGACGGCGAGCATCAGCCAGATGAGAATGTCTTCTCCTAAAAATTCGCTCAAGTATCACAGGTTATCCGACGATGCTTGTAGCACCGGTGGCCATCACCCTCACCGGGAACTAGGGCAACTGAGTGGGAGGCGTCACTCCTCCACACGCATCGCCACGGCTCTTCGGAGCCGACGCCCGGCGTCTCCTACTCAGGGCCCATGGTTCGTGCCGCACATGGCTGGCGTCAGGCCGGATCGAGATCGGCCGGCAGGACCGTCTCCGAAACCGAGTCGGCGATCAGGACCTCGAGTCGCGTCGTTCCGAGCATCCGCCGAAAGACGGCCGCGCCCGTCGGACCGTGAAAGCAGAATTGCGCCCGCCTGCCCCAGCGCTGATCGACTCCGTCGGTCAGCGACCGGGCTTCCCAACAGCTGATGTCGGTCGGGATCCCGGGGAAGTCGTTCAGGACCTCGATTGAGTCGATGGCGACGATTCTGTGGGTGGCGTCGGGCCCCACCACAGCTTGTTCGACCACCGCCATCGCATCGTCGGTCGGACCCGCGTCGTCCGTGCATACGAAGCCGCTGCTCTGTCGCAGGCAGGTCCGGCGTCCCTCGATCGGGTCGACGACGGTGGCGACATCGCCGATCTGGGTGAGTGCTCGCCCGCCGCTCCGGCCATGACGGTAGATCCAAACGGCCGCCGTCGAACCGTCGACCCCGACAGCCGGATCGGGCCAATTCGACGACAACAGGGCATCGCGACCGAGGACGCTTCGGGTCAGTGTGCCGGTCACCCGGTGGTCGTGCTCGAGCGAGCGGGCCCACGCCGCCAGGAACGTCTCGGTGTCATCGGCCGCCGGCAAGGCGGGAGGCGATTCGGCGACGCCGTCGAAGGTTGTCTCGAGGTCGGACTCGGACGCGGCCAGCGCACCGCCAAGAACGGCG
>JAOUGG010000276.1 GCA_029857855.1 Acidimicrobiia bacterium
TCCATTGGCCGTCATCGACGCCGTCGCCGTCGAACTCGTCGGAGAACGTGAGCAGCCACGGTTCGCAGCTGTCGGTGGCCTCGGCTTCGACGGCGGGGGGCGCCGCGGCGGAGGGGATGTCGGACTCGTCCACAACCGAGCCGCCGGTCAACCAGCTGCCGATGTAGCGCTGGGCGAGGAAGAGCCCGCCGATCATCAGGAAGGCTCCGACGACCGACGAATTGGAGCGCACGAACGTGACGACGCGTTCGATCCGATCCCGGTAGTGGTGGTTCGGGAGTGTGAGGTTGGTGCTGTCGCTCACGGTGCGCCCACCATAGCCTTCGTCACGGCCCGGAGGGTTGCATGGGATGCGTCGCCGGTGGGCAAGGACCTATGGTGAGAGGTCTATGGCCTACCGAACACCGTTGCGGGTGCGGTTCAACGAGATCGATCCGTACAGCCACGTGAACCACGCCGTGTACCTGACGTACTTCGAGTACGGGCGCACCGATGCATTGGAGCGGGCCGGGATCCCGATCCAGCAACTGGCGGCCGACGGCATCCAACTGGTCATCACCAAGGTGGAGGTCAAGTTCATCCGACCGGCCCTGGCCGGCGACCATCTCGAGGTCGTGACGTTCCTGGCCGAGTCCCGACGAGCCAGTCACATCTGGCGTCAGCGGGTGGTGCGACCCGACGACGACGGCGGCGAGGTCATCCTGGTCGAAGGTGACATCACGATCGCGGTCGCTGACCCTCGGGGCCGACCGACCCGCCCGCCGGCGTGGCTGCAGGAGGCGTTCGTGAAGCTCGAGGGCGGGGTCGAACCGGACGCTGCGCCGGAACCCGGGCACTGACCGGAGCGGGAACGGGAGGAAAGCGGTGTCGTTCTTCGGAGTCGGTGATCAGGACTGGGTGGAGCTCGACATCGACGTGGTCGAGCGGCGGGGCGCGGCCGGGCTCGTTGCGGCGCTGGAAGACAACCGGGCCGCCGTGTCGGCTGCCATCGGCTCGCCGTTCGAGGTGGAGTTCGCCGCCGACGGTTCGATCATCGTCGCCGGTGTCCGCCGCCGCTATCGGGCGGAGGTGGACCGCACCGGCCGTCTCCTGTTCACTGGAATACTCGATCCCGACGGACCGCTGTAGGGATCGGTCGGCCCCCGGCCGAGACGGCCGAGGTAGAGGTAACGAAAGGCGTGCATGGCCATCGAGTTCAACACCGACTTCGAACCCCGGTACCGGGAGGTCGTCGAGCTGTCGCCCCTGGTTCGCCGTGTGGTGGCGGAGAACCCCAACCCGTTCACGTTCACCGGGACCGGGGTGTACATCATCGGGCGGGGCGACGTGGCGGTGATCGATCCCGGCCCCGACCTCGACACCCACCTCGACGCGGTCGAGGCCGCCCTCGGGCCGGACGAGCGGGTGAGCCACCTGCTCATCACCCACACCCACACCGATCACACCGCCGGTGTGGAGTCCATGCAGTCGCGGACCGACGCCCCGACCCACGGATTCGGCCCCCACGGCCTGATTCCGGAGGCCGACGCGCTCGACCGGGTCTCGTTCGACGAATACTTCACCGCCGAGGAGAACGAGGCGTTCGAGAAGGCCTGGGCCGAGATTCCCGAAGAGCTCAAACGGGAGGGTCCCGACGCCGACTTCGTGCCCGACGTCGTGGTTGGCGACGATGACGTGATCGCCGGGAACGGCTGGACCATCGAGGTGGTGCACACGCCGGGGCACACCTCGAACCACGTCTGCTATGGGTTGCGCGAGGAGTCGCTACTGTTCACCGGGGACCACGTCATGGGTTGGGCCACGTCGGTCATCTCGCCGCCTGACGGCGATCTGTTCGACTATCTGGCCAGCCTCGAAAAGCTGCTCACCCGCGACGATGTGCGCTACTGGCCCACCCACGGCCCGGCCATCGATGATCCGCACACCTACGTGCGGAGCTTCATCGACCACCGCCGGTCCCGGGAACAGCAGATCGTCGATCGTCTGGCCGACGGCCCGAGCACGATCAAGGACCTGGTGCCCGGTATGTACCACGACGTCGACAAGCGCCTGTGGCGGGCGGCGGCCAACTCGGTGTTCTCCCACCTGCTGGCCCTGCAGCGAGCGGGCCGGGTGACGGCTCCGGGAACAGCAGCCGGCGAGCCCGGCCGGTCCGGTGGAGTCGATGACCGGCCGGGCACGATCACGTCGCGCTGGGCGCTGCTCGGATGAAGCGGCCTTCGCACGTTCGTAACACGGGTGGATTGACCCTTGACGCGCAGGGCTGCGAACTGACAGGGTGACTGTTCGGCAACAGTGTTCGGCCTTGCCGCTTGAACCCGTTGCCAATCCGGAGGGGATCGCGTTCGGACCCGCTTACTTGTTGGAGAGCAGGCGGAAAATGCAACGCGATTCCCTCCTTGGGTTTTAGTCGGTGGGGGCGAGCATGTCGCGGAGCCACCCGATTTTCCTCTGTCGACCCAGTTCCTCAGCGGTTCCCGTGGCCACCACCCGCCCGTGGTCGAGCGCCACGACCTGATCGGCGGTCGAGGCGTGCAACCGGCCGTGGGTGACGACGATCTGGATCTGGCCCGGTGGCCGAAGCTGATCGATCGTCTCGCGGAGCTGATGGCGATTGGCGGCGTCGACGTTCGACAGCGGCTCGTCGAGCAACAAGAGTGACGGTCGGGTTACGACGGCGCGGGCGATCGCCACCCGCTGCCGTTGACCGCCCGAGAGCTGGTTGGGCTTGCGATCGGCCAGATGGTCCAACCCCGCCGCCTCGAGCGCCGCCAACGCCTGATCGCGTTGCACTCGGCGTGACAGACCCCGGTCGCGATAGCGAAGGCCGAACGCCACGTTGTCGACAACGGTGAAGTGGGGAAACAGCAACGCGTTCTGCGGCACCAGTGCCAGGTCCCGCTGCTCCGGTGTGAGCCGGATCCCGTCGGCCGGGCGATCCCACACGGTTCCGTTGACCACGATCTCGCCGCCGCTCAGCGGCACGACCCCGGCCAGCACGTTCAGCAGCGTGGTTTTGCCCGAACCGTTTGGCCCGACGACGGCCACGGTTGTTCCGGTTCCGGCCGTCAGCACTGCCGCCAGGGAGAAGGCGGCGACGCCGGCCTTGACGTTTGCCTCGAGCCCAGGGTTCATCGGCGCGGGATCCAGCGGTCGCGCAGGGTGATCAGCACGGTGAGCGACACGATCAGCATGAGAATACTCACCGCCACCGCCCGATCCTGGGTGTCGGGGTTCTCGAGGGCCAGTGCGATCTCGAGGGGCAGGGTCTGGGTCGACCCCTCGGTGTTCCCGGCGAAGGTGATCGTTGCGCCGAACTCACCGAGGGCCCGGGCCCAGGCCAGGATGGCTCCGGCCAGAATGCCGGGTCGGGCCAACGGCAGGCTGATGCGCCACCACCGGGCCAGGGGCGGTGCGCCGAGGGTGGCGGCAAGCTGCTCGTAGCCGGGATCGGTCGACCGGAGTGTGCCCTCGACGGTCAGTACGAGAAACGGGGTTGCCACCACTGCGGCAGCCAGGATCGCGCCGGCCATCGTGGAGGTCAGGCCGATGCCGGTCAGCTCCCCGAACAGCGTGCGGCGACCGAAGGCGGAGGTGAGGGCCACCCCGGTGACGACGGGCGGGAGAACCAGGGGCACCGTGATGATGGTGCGTACGATCGGCTTGCCCCAGAAGTCCATGTTGGCCAGGGCGAACGCCATAGGCACGCCGAGAATTACCGCCAGGGCGGTGGCGGCGAGGCTGACGATGACCGAGACCCGCCCGGCGGCCACCGTTTCCGGTGCCGTGAACTGGGTGAACAGCGTTGACCACGGCGCGTCGGCCAGGAGAGCCACGACGGGAATCACGAACACCAGAACCCCGAGGCCGGCCACGGCCAGCACCGCAGGCGGGGGTCGACGGAGCGCCGTCATGGTGTCATCCGCCGTCACCGGGCAGGATCGCCGTCGGGCTGCCCGGTGTCATCCGCCCACCGGCCCGAAGTCGAGCTGTTCGAAGAGTTCGGCCACCTCGTCGGATGCGAGATAGCGGGCCAGGTCGACGGTCGAGCGCTCACTGTCGAGTTGGACCATGGTCACCGTCACTTGTGGCGCGCCGGCCAGCGGGATCTGGATGACGGCGTCGGTGACAGCGGCGTCGGTCCGGTACACGAACCCCGCGTCGACTTCGCCGGCCGAAACCTTGGTCAGCACCGAACGCACGTTGGCTTCCTCCGTCGACCGCCCGATGGCGTAGCCGTTGGCCGCCAGGTAGTCGTCGGTGGCGTCACCACAGGGCACGCCGGTGGCGCATCGGGCGGTCAGGACGTCGTCGTCGATCAGATCCTCGGGGCCGTCGATTCCGGCCGGATTGTCGACGGGAACGGTCAGGGTCAGTTCGTTGGTGGCGAGGGGAATCGGGGGAGCGGCGGTCGGGTAGATCAGGTCGTCGAGGAACGAGGCGTCGGCCGCGACGAGGATCGACGCGTCGGCACCGCTGTTGACCTGCCGGACCAGTGCGTTGGTGCCCGCCAGGTTCATGCGGAGATCCACCTCGGGGTTGTCGCGCTCATAACGATCCTCGACCAGTTCCATGATGTCGGCCAACGACGAGGCCGCGTACACATCGATCGACCGTCGGCCGTCGTCGGTTGAGCAGCCGACGGCGCCCGACAACAGCACGAGCGACAGGCCGATCGAACAGCCGACCAGCGTGTTGCGGCCGGTCCGAACCTCGGAGCGTCGTGGCGTCCGGCCCATCACCGGACCAAGGGTAGAGGGCCACCCGGGCGGCCACGCAACCAACCCTGATCGCGTCTTCCGGGCGCTCGGAATTGCCTGTGAGGGTGAAATCGGCCGGGTAGTGTGTGATCCATGGTCAGCATCTACGACTCTGCGCTCCAGAAGGTCGTTCCGCTCGACGTGCGGGACGAGGGCAAGGTGTCGATGTACGTCTGCGGGCCCACCGTCTACGGCCCGCCTCATTTGGGTCACGGCCGCATGACCTTGACCTACGACATCGTCCGCCGGTACCTGACCTGGGCCGGCTACGACGTGACCTTCGTGTCCAACGTGACCGACATCGATGATCAGATCATCAATCGGGCCAATCGCGAAGACCGCGACTGGGTCGACATCGCGGT
>JAOUGG010000277.1 GCA_029857855.1 Acidimicrobiia bacterium
AAGATCGCGGTGGCCAAAGGGGTTCGGATCGCCGCCGGGTGCGACATCTTCGTGAGCGGCTCCCCCTTCTACGGGCGTAGTGGCGAGGAGATCCGTCACCTGATCAACGCCGGTCTCACCGACCTGGAGGCCATCGAGGCCGCCACGGCCAACGGGCCCGAAACCCTCGGGCCGCAGGCGCCACGATCGGGGCAGCTGGTGGCGGGCTACGATGCCGACCTGATCGCCTTCGACACCAATCCACTCGACGATCGGTCGGTCTGGGGTGATCCCGGCCGCCTCACCCACATCTGGAAAGCCGGCCGGGCGATGGCTTGATCCTTCGCAGCGCCTGTACGACTCGTCTGTGGGCGGAACGGGCACTTGGTCGATGAAGGCACCATGGTCTCGACAGCGGGGACGAACGTCCCTTGGTGGTTCTGCGGGTCCATGGGAGAATGGATCTTCGGACGAGGCAGGTGATGATTTCAGGCGCACCCCGAATCGGTTTGGTCCTGGGAGCCGGCGGTATCGCCGGCTACTCGTTCCATGCCGGTTCGCTGGTGGCTCTCGAGCAGGCCACCGGCTGGGACGCCCGGACCGCCGAGGTCGTCATCGGCACGTCGGCCGGAAGCAGTGTCGGTGCAGTCCTTCGGGGCAACGTGTCGGTGACCAACCTGGTCGAGCGCATCCTCTCGGTGCCGACCGACTTCCGGGGAATGGACCGCCTGCGGCGAGTGGCCGGCCGGGGCCAGTCACGGCTCGGGCTGAATCTCCTGTTTCCGGCCTCACCGGGACTGATCGTCGCGGAGATGAGCCGGTTGCACCGGGCTCGGCTCGGGCGGCTCATCGCCGCCTCACTGCCGGCCGGCTCACTCGATACGACCGTGCTCGGCGAACAGGCCGACGTGCTGCACCCCGACGGCTGGCCCGACCGGCAACTGTGGATTCCTGCCGTCGATCTCGACAGCGGCCGCATCACCGTGTTCGGGCGCGACGACTGTGACGTGGCGGTTGGCACGGCGGTGGCTGCCTCCTGCGCCATTCCCGCCTACTTCAAGCCGGTCGAGGCCAACGGCCGTCGGTACGTCGACGGCGGCGTCCGCTCCATGATGAACGCCGATCTGCTGGCCGACTCCGATCTCGACCTCGTGGTTGCGCTCTCGGCGATGTCCCTCGACCGGCCTAGCACGGCGACGCCAGTGGGGTCGCTGCTGCGCAGCCTGCCCAGTCTTCAACTGAAACAGGAGCTCGATCGCCTGGAACGTGCCGGTATCCCCACGATCGTGCTCGAACCCGATGCCACCGTGAGCCGGGCCGTCGGCCCCAACCCGATGGACCCGACCCGGGTCGTGAGTGTTCTAACCGCCTCGGCGATCGCCGCCACCGAGCGCATCGAAACGTCCGTCGACCCCGACCTGCTGAAGTTGTTGCGCCTGGCCGGGGAGCGCCTGAGCTCCCCACCCGACGTTCCCTACCCGGATTGAGCCTCCCATGGAACGACTGACCGTAGAAGACGCCGCCTTCCTCGACCTGGAGGACGAGGTCATCGCCATGCACAACGTGACCATCGCGGTGTTCGAAGGCACCGAGCCGGCGCTGGCCGATCTCCACGACCGGGTCCATCAGCGCATCCGCTACGTCCCGCGGCTGCGACAGCGGGTCGTCTCGGTTCCCCTCGATCTGGGCCGGCCGGTGTGGGTCGACGACGTGAACTTCGCGCTCGACTACCACCTCCGCCGGACCGGCCTTCCCCGCCGGGCGACGATGGCGGACCTCCGCAACCTGGTCGGGCGCCTCCTGTCCCAGCGGCTGGACCGGGGCAAACCGCTGTGGGAGCTCTGGCTGGTCAGCGGGCTGCCCGGCAGACGGTGGGCGTTGATCAGCAAGACCCACTACGCCGTCATCGACGGCGTGTCGGGCGCCGACCCCCTGTCTATCATCACCGATCAGACCAAGGAATCGGCGGCCGCAACCAGCTCCGACGATGGCTGGTCACCCCCGCCCGCCCCGAGCGGGCGTCGGATACTCACCGAGACCGCGGCCGAACTGGCGATCAACCCGATCGAGCAGTACCGGCTGGTGCGACGCAAGCTGGTCGAACCGGCGATCAGGGTCGCCGGGTCGGCAACCGGAGGAAGCACGCAGGCGGCTCGGGCCGGGCTGACCGGGGCCGTCGGTCCCCACCGCCGCTGGCACCCGGCGGCCGTCGACGGATCGACGATCCGGGCTCTTCGTGACCGACACGAGGTGACCACCAACGATGTGGTGCTCGCCCTCATCACCCGCGGGTACCGTTCCATGCTCGAGGCCGGAGGCCGTCCGCTCCCCCACACGCTTCGCACTCTGGCTCCACTGGCGGTGGCCACCGGCGACCATTTCACCAACGAGGTCACCGCCCTGGAGGCCGATCTTCCGGTTCGCTGCGAGACGTTCGCCGAGACGGTGCAGCTGATCCACGACCAGACCCGGTACGCCATCGGCGGCCTCAAGCCGGTGGCCGGAGCCACGCTGTCCGAGCTGCCAGGACTGGTGGCCCCGAATCTGTGCGGGCTCGGTCTCCGCTCGGCCACCCAGGCCGGTACCAGCTTGAGCGGCGTCCAGACGGTCACCGTCAACGCCCCCGGCCCGTATCACGAGGTGACGGTGCTCGATCGCCGGATGGTCGAGCTCTATCCCGCCATCCCGCTCGTGGCCCGGGTTCGTATCGCCGTCGGGGTGATGAGCTTCCGGGGCAGCTTCGGCTTCGGCGTGACCGGCGACCGGGATGCAGGGCTGGAGATCGAAGCCTTGGCCACCGGAATCGAACGGGCGGCGGCATCGGCGTCGGGCGGAGCGACCACGTAGCGTTCAACGGCGTTCCCGCAGGTCGACATTCAGGGCATCGGCCAGCTCGATCAGGCAGTCGCTGACGGAGTCCTTGGCCCCGTTGAGGTACAGGGGCACAGGTGGGCCGGGAACATTCGACACCACCACGTTGAACGGCAGCGTCACCCACTTGGCCAGCTTGGCGTCGGCTGCGGCCTGGGCGGCCAGGGCGGCGACTGTCCTCCAACGCGCCGAGCACTGATGGCGAGCGGGCAAGGGTCGGGCCGAGCATGGGGATGGCCCGGGCGAGGGCGTTGCCGGCCCGAGCCAGCCGGACCGGCGACAGCACCATGTTGGTGGCCGCCCGCAGAGCCATCTCGTGGGGCGCCGGGGGTTCGATGATCTCGGGCTCGCCGGATTCGGGGCGCGGCGGGGAGTCGGGGGTGACGTCGACCACGGCGGTCAGCATCTCGACGCCGGCCTGCCCGTCGATGGCGCAATGGTGGATTTTGGACAGCAGCGCCACCTTGTCTCCGTCGACGCCTTCGATGACGTAGCACTCCCACAAGGGGCGGGTCCGATCGAGTGGCCGCTCGTGGATCCGGGCCACGTAGTCGGCGAAGGCCTCACGACCCCCGTCGCCCGGTACGGCCGCCGAGCGAAGGTGGTAGTCGAGATCGAAGTTCTTGTCGCTGACCCAGTAGGGCTGGTCGAGGCCGAACGGCACCTCCTGCAACTTCTTGGTGAAGACGGGGAGCAGGTGAAGGCGGGAGACCAGGAAATCCCGGTACCGGCGAAAGGTCCAGGGTTCTGGCGACGTTGCCGGGTCGCAGATGAGCAGCCCGCTGACATGGCCGACGGCGTGGCCGGCCTCGATGGCCAGGAACCCAGTGTCGAGGCCGCTCAGCTGTTCCATGATGCTCACCTTCCGACGACGGTGAACGCCGCAGGTGTGCGGCGAATGACGGGTCCAGTGGACCGGTCATCGGCAGGTGGGCTGGGCCGACTGGCCGCCGATCTCGAGCCGCGAAACCCGTTGGGCCAAGACTATGCCGCCATGGTCGAGGATGGCAAGATCGGGTAGAGCTGGAGCTAGGGGGTTGGGCCCCACGGTGCACTGTGCAGCAGCTGCACGTCCTGTTTCTGGATCAGCGGTCGGATCTTCGCTGCAAACGCAAGGAACGCCTCGTCGGCGAACAACCGCTTCCAGAAGTCGCGTCGTGCCGCGTCATCGTCGAACCTCCAGAGGTGGACCAACTGATGCAAGGTGCCGGTGTCGCTGATGAAGTAGCCGACGAGGTTGTCGCCGAAGCCGCCGGCCTCCAACGCCGGCCAGCCTTCCGACCGGTAGAGCTTGATCAGCTCGCCGATGACGGCTGGTCCGGTGTCGTAGGTGCGCTTCTCATAGATGGGCATCCTGTGAGCTTAGGTGGTGGGTGGCCGGCGGCGTGGCGTTGTCCCGTCGACGATTTCGGTGACCGCAGCCGGGCCTTCGTATCGTCCGTGTGACATCGGAGGCGTATCAGATCGGGTTGCACTAGCGTCAGTAGGGCATGTGGAACGACGACTGGGACGAACGGGGGGCGCCCTGGGAGTATGACCCCGGGCCGCCCCGTAACCGAAGCTGGGCACGGCTGTTCGCCGAGACGCCCAACTACCGAGCGCTGGGCAAGGCCGTCACCGGGCGGGAGGAGTTCCGCTGGCACTTCGGCCCGATGTTCTACCGGGGCCGCCTCGGCGACAACCAGGTCAAGGTCCTGATCGTCGGCCAGGAAGGGGCCCAGGACGAGTCGCTCAGCCACCGTTCGTTCACGGGCGGCACCGGTGGGCGGATGCAGAACCTGCTCAACCATCTCGGCATCGACCGCTCGTACCTGTTCACGAACACATTCGTCTACCCGATCTTCGGCCAGTACGACGGTGACAACGCGGTGCTGGCCCAGCATCCTGAGTCACCGATCCGCCGCCATCGGGAGGAGGTGTTCGACTACGTCGTGGCCCGCAACGACGACCTCCATCTCGTGATCGCCGTCGGCTCGGCGGCCAAGGAGTCGGTGGCGTCGTGGATCGGGTCCCACGGCGGCACCGCCGACCCGTCGAAGCTCCACCTGGCCGACACGTCGGTGATCGCGCCGAAACTGCGGGCGGTCGGGGTGCTGCATCCCGGTGGGGCCTCGAAAGGGGGAGCGGTCACGGCGATCAAGAAGTCGTTCGTCGACGCCATCAAGAACGTCGAGCGGTGGGCGGCCGACGATCCGGGCTGGCTGCCCGTCGACCCCGGTGGAGTCCGCTCGCCGGCCGGCGACTACAAGTACACATCCGATCCGATC
>JAOUGG010000278.1 GCA_029857855.1 Acidimicrobiia bacterium
GGCTCGAGCAGGTTGAACACGACAATTGGTAACTTGTTGTCCATGCACAAGGAAATCGCCGTCGAGTCCATGACCTTCAGCTGTCGCTCGAGCACCTGCAAGTAGGTGATCGAGTCGTACATGGTTGCGTGAGGGTCCAAGACGGGGTCGGCAGTGTAGATGCCGTCGACCTTCGTGCCTTTCAAGATGACCTCCGCCTTGATCTCCATGGCGCGGAGGGCCGCCGCAGTGTCGGTCGTGAAATACGGATTCCCGGTGCCGGCCGCAAAGATCACCACCCGCCCCTTCTCCAGGTGGCGGATGGCCCGGCGGCGGATGTACTCCTCGGCCACCTGCGGCATACGAATTGCCGACTGGAGCCGGGTCGGGACGTTCTTCTGTTCGAGCATGTCCTGGAGGGCGAGCGCGTTCATCACGGTGGCGAGCATGCCCATGTAATCGGCCTGCGCCCGGTCGAGGCCGCCCTCGACGCCGGTCATACCCCGCCAGAAGTTGCCGCCGCCGACCACGATCGCCACCTCGACCCGAAGGTTCTTCCAGACGTCGATCACCTCATCGGTGATCCGGTCCATGACCTCGTGGTTGATGCCGAAACCCTGGTCGCCGGCGAAGGCCTCTCCCGACAACTTCAGCAGGATTCGGCGCCAGCGTGGACTTGAGTCGTTGTTCACAGAAACCTCCGGCCCGAAGGGCACTCCTGCCATCGTTCACTACCCGTTCCGGCGCACGTGGCAGCTGACGGCCGGGTTTCACCTCAGGCTACTGGCTCCGTCACTGAATGCGGGGTAACTCGGTGCGGGGCCGATCGATGCAGGGTCTACAAATTTCCTGTATCGAAGCCGCCCTCAACGCCGTCACGACTCCTGAAAGCCACCGTCGATCGAGTTCGGGGATTCGGACCGTGACGGCCGTCTGGAGGAACGATCATGAGCCATTTCCCCACGACCGCCCACCGACGAGCATCAGCCGGAACGGGACCGTGAGCGGGACGGGGTGCTGGTGCGGTCGGCGCGTCGGGTCCGGGTTCGGACCGTGGCGTTTTGGCGCCGGTTGTGGCGGGCACTGCGACGGGACAGGAAAGCGGCGGCGCCGGTCGACAGCGCCCCTCAGCGGCCACTGTCCGCCGGCACTCCGACGGCGGCGAGGAGCAGCTAGCCGACCATGGCCAGGACGAAACGGTTGATGATGCCGTCGCCAACCCGGGCCTCGACCGTTTCCTTCTCGCCGAACACACCCTGCTCGGGCAGAACCCGCTCGGCGAACCAGGCATTCAAGCGGCCCTCGACGATCTTGTCCCAGGCCGCCTCGGGCTTGCCCTCGTTCTTGGTGATCTCCAGCAGGGCGCTCCGCTCCCGCTCGACCTCGTCGGCGGGGATCTCGTCGCGGCTGAGGTAGGTCGGCTTGGCGAACGCGATGTGCAACGCGATCTCGTGCAGTGTCTCGGCGTCGACGCCGGTTGCCTCGACGAGCACACCGGCTCGGCCGCCACCGTGAACGTAGGCGTCGATCAGCGCATCGCTCGTCTTCTCGAAGCGGGCCACCTGACCGAAGTCGATGTTCTCCTTGACCGTGAGCTTCAGCTCTTCGATGGCTTCCGCCTTCTCGGCGACGGCCTCGGGCCCCTTGGCCAGGACAAGCTCGGCCAGCTCGTGGGCGAGCTTGACGAAGTCGTCGGATTTGGCGGCGAAGTCGGTCTCGGACTTGAGGTGGACCAGTGCGGCCGCCTCATCGTTCTCGGCGACGACGACGATGCCTTCGCTGTTTTCACGGTCGCTTCGGCCGGCCGCCTTGGCCAAACCCTTCTCCCGCAGAATCTGTACGGCGGCCTCGAAGTCGCCGTCGGCCTCGGTGAGCGCCTTTTTGGCGTCCATCATCCCGGCGCCGGTCGATTTGCGGAGTTCCTGTACATCCTTGGCGGCGATAGCCATCTGACGTTTCCCTTTTCTTCTCGTTCTTCGTGGTGGATACCGGCCGGATCAGACGGTTTCGCCCTCAGTGGACTCGGCGGCCGGGCTGTCGGACTCCGGCGCCTCGGCTGGAGATTCGGCAGCGGCCTCAGCGGGGGCCTCGGTCGCGGTCTCGGCGGCGACCGCAGCAGCGGTCTCGGCGGGCGTCTCGCCATTGGCGGCCGGAACATCGGCAGGGCTCTCAGCCACTGTCTCCGCCGTTTCGGGCGCCGGCGCGGCGGCCGCAGCAGCCTCCTGCTCGGCGAGCGCGGCGGCCACACGGGCCTCACGGTCGGCTGCAGCCTGAGCGGCTGCGGCCCGGGCCGCCTCCTGCTCGGCGGCGATGGCCGCTTCCTGTTCCGGGGTCCGGCTCTGGGGCGCGGTTGGGGCACCGGTCCGACGGGCGGCCATGATCTTGCCCTCGGCCACGGCCTCGGCGATGACTCGGGTCATCAGCTCGGCCGAACGGATGGCGTCGTCGTTGCCGGGAATCGGGTAGGTGATGAGATCCGGATCGCAGTTGGTGTCGACCACGGCCACGATGGGGATGCCGAGCTTGCGGGCTTCGGTGACGGCGATGTGCTCGATGATGGTGTCGACGACGAACACCACGCTGGGCAGCTTCGCCATCGTCTTGATACCGCCGATGTTGCGGTTCAGCTTCTCGAGCTCGCGACCGTAACGAAGGGCTTCCTTCTTCGGCATTTCCTCGAAGTCGCCGGCGGCCTGCATGCGCTCGTACTCGAGCAGCTTGCCCACCCGCTTGGAGATGGTCTGGTAGTTGGTGAGCATGCCGCCGAGCCAACGCTGGTCGACGAACGGCATGTTGACCGACTGGGCGTGGCGACGGATCGATTCCTGGGCCTGCTTCTTGGTGCCGACGAACAGCACCGTTCCGCCCCTGGCCACGTCGTCTCGGACGAAGGTGTAGGCGGTCTCGATCCGGGAAAGCGTCTCCTCCAGATCGATGATGTACACCCCGTTGCGGTCACCGTGGATGAACCGCTTCATCTTGGGGTTCCAGCGGCGGGTCTGATGCCCGAAATGCACGCCGGCTTCCAGCATTTGCTTCATGGTGACGACTGCGGTCACTTTTGTTCCTCCGGTTGTTGCCGGTCGATCTCGCTCCGCTGGGCGGAGACCGTAGGATTCGGATCGACCGGAATGGTTTGGTTCGGTGTTGGTTCTCGGCCCGCATCGCGGGCTTCAGGGGCCACAAGGCCCTCATGAACTTTATCGGGGTTCGTTGCCAGATCATCCGACGCCCTCTCACCCGACAAGAAGCCGACCCGACCGAACGGCGACGAGCCGCACCGCCCACGACGATGTCAGATAGCGGAGGGGGTCGACGTAGACGTCGCGCACCCGAGCCGTGAGGTGGAATCGGCGGGCTGCCGTGGCCACCCGTTGGCCACCGACCACGGCGTCGCCGGCCGAGACGTCGATGCCATCGAGATAGGCGTAGGTCGAACGCAGTGTCGGGGTGTGAGCCACCACGACGAACCGCTGACCGCCGACCGTGCCGGCGAACGTGACCACCCCGTCGGCGACCGCCACGACGGCCTGACCGGTACGGGTGTCGTATTCCAGGCCCCGGTTGCCGGCGCTGTATGGCCCCGCCGGGGCGCGGAAGTAGTCGACGATCGGGGCGTCGACGGGATGACGCCACGGCGCGGGAGCGGCATCGGCGGCCAGCGCCGACTGCGCCGAGATCGGAGAAGCGGACGAAACCAGCGCTGCGGCTGCGACTGCGGCTGCGACGACGACGAGGGTGACAAGACGGCCCATGGCGGCCTCCTTCGATGACGAGGATCGGAGGGGCCGGTGGACCCGAGCGGCCGCGGGGGCCGTCGTCGGTCAGAGTAGCCGACGGGGGCGTCGATCAGGCGGGTTCGCGTTCGGCCTGTTCGAGCCGGGAGCGAAGCCCGAAGACGGCCTTCGTGTGGATCTGGCATACCCGGCTCTCGGTGACACCGAGCACCTTGCCGATCTCGGCGAGCGTCATGTTCTCGTAGTAGTAGAGCGTGAGGACGATCTTCTCCCGCTCGGTCATCGTGTTGATGGCCCGGGCCAGCAGCTGACGTGACTCCGACCGCTCGTAGGTCATCCCGGGACCGTCGCGCCGGTCGGCGAGGGTGTCGCCGAACGTGAGCGTCTCGGTTCCGCCGACCGAGAGCATCTCGTCGAGGGCCACCATGCCGAGGGAGCCGATCTGCTTGTAGACGCCGTTCAGCTGATCGGATGTCAGATCGAGTTCGTCGGCGATCTCGGTATCGGTCGGCGGCCGGTGGAGCTTGGCCTCCAGCTTGGCCATCGCCCGTTCGACGGCTTTCGCCTTCGAACGTACCGAGCGTGGTACCCAGTCGATCGAACGCAGCTCGTCGAGGATCGCCCCCTTGATACGGGAGACGGCGTAGGTCTCGAACTTGAAGCCGCGTTCGGGATCGAACTTGGTGATCGCGTCGATCAACCCGAACATCCCGTAGCTGATCAAATCGGCCTGATCGACGGTCTGGGGAAGCCCAGCCGCGATCCTACTGGCCACGTATTTGACCAGCGGAGCGTAATACACGATCAGCTCGTCACGGTCCTGTTGGTTCTCCGCCGTCTTGAATCGCGCCCAGACGGCTTCGAGATCACTGTCAGTTTCTATTGCCACGGTGCCCGCACTGGTGAGGGGGTTCTCAGGTCTTGGCCGAGAAGCGCTTGGGCCTTGGCCCCAGCCTCCTCGTACCCACTCTCCGTCGGCGTTCCACCACAGAACGTGAGAATTTAGGTTGGATTCTCTACGTGAATGAGTCAGGCGGCGGGCACGTGCCCCTGACTCCCTCTCCCCATCGGTCGACTCGCTGCGCTCAGCAGGCTTCTCGAATCCGAGCAGGTGAAGGTAGCGGACTTTGGCGGCGGAAGTCACGGCCAAGGAGGGTAGCGGCAACGGGGGTCGGTCGTGCGGATGGAATGTGTCGGCACTCAGCCACGTCGAGAGCCGTCACCGTGCCAGATCACCGTCGACCCCTGCAGATCGACCTCGCCGCCGTCGACCAACGCCTGCACCACCGCAAGCACGGCCATCGGCGGGGATCCGGTGATGGCGGAGAGGGCGTCGACCGAGACGGCCCCGGCCCGGACCTCACGCCGTATCACGTCGGCAACCACCTCGGAGCCC
>JAOUGG010000279.1 GCA_029857855.1 Acidimicrobiia bacterium
GGGGCACTGGCCGTCGGGTTCTTCACCGTCAAGGCCCGATGGGAGGAGGACCGCCTCCGCGAACGCTACCCCGAGTACGACGCCTACGTGGCCGTCACGGGCCGGTTCCTGCCCCGCGTGCGGCGTTGAGATCGGACCTCAGGGGCCGGCCACGATCCCCGACCGCCGCAGCTCATCGATCGCCCCGTCATCGAGCCCCAACTCGCTGAGCACGTCGCGACTGTGGGCACCGGGGCCAGGCACCGGACCGCTCGGAGCGACATCGACGCCGGCAATCTTGATCGGAACCGCAACGGTCTCGATCGGAACACCGACGTCGCCATCCGTGTCATCGTCGGTGACGACCGGCATGTCGCCACTCATGTCGAGCCGGTGCGCCAGTGCTACGACGTAGCCGTTGGCTCGAATCTGCTTGTCCTTCACCACCTCGTCGAGGGACTGCACCGGCGCCCAGACGATGTTCTCCTCGTCGAGCAGACGGCCCCACTCGGCCGCAGGCTTGGCCAGCATTCGCTCGTCGACGATCGCCACCAGCTCGGCCATGTTCTGGAACCGGTCCCGAGGGGTGGCGAACCGATCCTCGTCGAGTACCCACTCGATGCCGAGTTGCCGACAGAACACCGGAAACGTCGCCGGAACCGGCATGTTGACCAGGATCCAGGTGTCGTCGCCGCATCGGTATGTGTTGACCGCCGCGTTCAGCACCTCGTGGCGATTGCGGGCCGAGGGTCGCCGGCCGTCGATCAGCGCGGTGGAGACGTCACCGGCGATCGCCCAGAGCGAATTGGTCAGCAGGCTCGTCTCCACCACCTGGAACTCGCCGGTTCGTTCGGCGAGGCGCAGTGCGGCCAGCACACCGCTGAGCAAGGCCAGGCCGCTCGAATGGTCACCGGCGGCCTGCGGGAACCGTGACGGCTGCCCCGTGTCGGGATCACTGCTCATGTCGGCGAAGCCACCCCGGGCGAAGTAAGCGGTGACGTCGTAGCCCGGTCGGTCGGCCTCCTCCCCCTTCGTGCCGTAGCCGGTCAACGTTGCGTGAACCAGACTCGGGTTGACGGCCTTCAGGCTGTCCGGGTCGAGCCCGTAGCGCTGCTGGCGGGCGGGCAGCATGTTGCAGACGAACACCTGGGCCGTGGCGACGAGGCGGTGCATGATCGACTGCCCGGCATCGGTGGTCACGTCGAGGGCGAGCGACCGCTTGCCACGGTTGTCGACCGCGAACGCCGCATCGAACTCGACACGCCGGCCGTCGACCTTTGGTTGGCGCATCAGGCCCCGGTAGGTGTCGCCGGACGGCGGCTCGATCTTGACGACATCGGCTCCGAGGTCGGCCATGATGGCCCCGGCGCTGGGTGCGGCCACGAAGCTCGCCATCTCCACCACCCGGATGCCGTCGAGTGGTTTCACCGTCATATCTGCTTCCTCCGTGCGTTCACGGCCACGATTATCTCACCCGCATCGGGTGGGGGCATTTTCGGAACCGACGATTCCCGGGACCGGCTACGGTGACACTCGTGACAGCTCGGACGGGCGATCCCGTGGTCAAAGCCCACAACCTGGTCAAGCTGTACGGCGAGCACCGGGCCGTCGACGGCATCGACTTCGACATCCAGCCCGGTGAGACCTTCGCCATGCTCGGGCCCAACGGAGCCGGGAAGTCGTCGACCATGAAGATGATCTCCACCGTCAGCCCGGTGACCTCGGGTGAACTCCGGGTGCTGGGCCTCGATCCGGCCGCCGACGGGCGCCGCATCCGGGCCCGGCTCGGCGTGGTGCCCCAGGAGGACATCCTCGACATGGCCTTGACGGTGCGGGAGAACATCACCGTCTACGCTCGGTACTTCGGATTGTCACGCACCGAGGCTCGGCACCGGGCCGACGAACTGCTTCAGTTCGTTCAGCTGGCCGATCGGGCCGACGACCAGGTTCGCCCACTTTCGGGAGGCATGAAGCGTCGCCTGTCGATCGCCCGGTCGATGGTCAACAACCCCGAGTTGATCCTGCTCGACGAGCCGACCACCGGCCTCGACCCGCAGGCCCGTCACCTTCTGTGGGAGCGTCTTTACCAGCTGAAGCGCCAGGGCGTGACCCTCCTGTTGACCACCCATTACATGGACGAGGCCGAGCAGCTCGCCGATCGCCTCGTGATCATGGACCGCGGGCGGATCGTGACCGAGGGAACACCGCGGTCGCTGATCGAGACCAAATGCAGCCGCGACGTCGTCGAATTGCGATTCGGCGAGCCGGCGCTGGGCACGGACGATCCGGATGACGGCGCGGCCCGTGCCGAGACGGCGGCCGCTCATCTGCGCCTGCGCAGCGAACGACTTCCCGACCGGGTCCTCGTCTATGCCGACGACGGCGACCGGGCGCTGGCCGGGCTCGCCGAGCACGACGTGTCGGCGGCGAGCACCCTGATCCGGCGGGCGACGCTGGAGGACGTGTTTCTCACCCTGACGGGGAGGACTCTTGTCGAGTAGCCTCACCGCTTCTTCGATCACAGCCGGCGGACTGGCACGGATCCTGGAGCACCTCTACGTGCGAACCCCGGCGAAGTACCGGTCGGTGCTGGTGTCCGGGGTCGTCAGTCCCGCGTTCTTTCTAGGCCTGCTCGGACTGGGTCTCGGATCGCTCGTCGATGAACGGCAGAACGGTGCCACAACCCTGGGGACCGACGGCTACCTCGAATTCATCGGTCCCGGACTGCTCGCCATCTCGGCGGTTCTGTGGGCGTTCGGGCAAAGTCTTTGGCCCACCGCAGGCGAGATCAACTGGGACCGCACCTACGTGCTGACCGCTGCCACACCGGTCAGCACGGCCGAGATCGCGGTCGCCCACGTTGCCTGGATCGCCATCCGCTTCACCGCCGCAGCGGTGCTGTTCACCATGGTGCTGGCCGTGGCCGGGGCGGTGGCCAGCTGGTGGGCGGTCTTCGCTCCCCTCGCCGCCGGCGCCACGGCGCTGGTACTGGCGTCGATCATCTGCGGCTTCACGGTGAGGCAGGAGAACGAGGACACCTTCCCGATGCTCCTCCGGCTTGGAGCGATACCCATGTTCCTGTTCTCGGGCGCCTTCTTTCCGCTGTCGGGAGTCCCGGCCGCGGTCGGCTGGCTGGCTCGCGTCACACCGGGCTGGCACGGTGTCGAGCTGTGCCGTGAACTCGCCCAAGGGTCGGTCGATTCACATTCGTTCGTTCATGTGGTCTACTTCGTCGTCGTGGGCGCGCTGGGCATGGTGTACGCCGTGACCGGCTTCCAGCAGGCCCTGTCGGAGGCATAGAGATCGTGCTTCCGTCGACCGCCTCCCGCCCCGCCACCGCCCACACCGGCCAGACGAAGGTTCCCGGCCTGTTCGTGGGGATGCTCCGCGTTTTCGAACACAACCTGATTTCGTATCGCCGGATGTGGTTGACGCTGGCCAGCGGCGTCTTCGAGCCGCTGATGTACCTGCTGGGTATGGGCTACGGCATGGGGTCGATCATCGGCGATCTGTCGTTCCGGGGCGACGTCGTCACCTATGCCGCGTTCATCGGTCCGGGACTGATGGCGTCGTCCGCCATGAACGGGACGCTGTTCGACACGACCTACAACTTCTTCTTCAAGTTGCGGGAGTCACGGCAATACGACGGGATGCTCGTGACCCCGCTCACGATCGGCGGACTCGTCGGGGGTGAGCTGTCGTGGGCCGTGGCCCGCGGCGCCATCTACTCGGCGTTCTTCGTGTTGACGCTGATCGGATTGGACCTGGCCGAGCCGCTCCATGCGTTGTCGGCCTGGCCCGCGACGCTGCTCACCGGTTGGGCGTTCGGAGCGGTCGGGGCCACGCTGACCAGCTACGCCAGGGCATGGACCGACTTCGACATCATGGAGCTCATCGTCCAGCCGATGTTCCTGGCCTCCACGGCCTTCTTCCCGCTCACGGTGTTCCCGGAGTGGGCCCAGTCGATCGTGTGGGCCACTCCCCTGTTCCACGCCGTCGATCTGACCCGGGCCCTTGCGCTCGGCACGGCCGGCTGGAGCGATCTGGTCCACGTCGCCTATCTCGTCGTCATGGGCCTGGTTTTCGGCGTTCTGGCCCGGCGACGACTGAGCCGGCTCCTCCTGGAGTGACGGAACGGAACCGAGCTGACGTCCGAAGTTGCGGCCTGCGCCGCCGACGGCCATCCTGACCGACGTGGATGTCTCCCAAGCGGTCGATCAACGTATCTCCTGTCGAGCCTTTCTCGACACGCCCGTGCCAGACGAAATGCTGGCGGAGCTGTTGAGGAAAGCGGCCCGGTCCCCGTCCGGCGGCAACGTGCAACCGTGGAAGATCTACGTGGTCAACGGCGAATCCATGGATCGTTTCCAGGCGTTCATCGCCGAGCGTGACATCGAGGAACCGGGCTATGACATCTACCCGCCCGGCTTGTGGGAGCCGCACCGCACGACACGGTTCGAATTGGGTGAGCAGATGTACGCCCTGCTCGGCATCGAGCGCGACGACCGGGCCGGTCGGATCGAACGCATGATGGACAACTACGGGTTCTTCGGCGCCCCGGCCGCCATCTTCTGTTTTCTCGACCGCCGGATGCTGCCGCCGCAATGGTCGGACTGCGGGATGTTCCTCCAGACACTGATGCTGCTGTGCGAGGAGGCCGGACTGGCCACCTGCCCTCAGGAGATCTGGACCAACCGGTCACAGGCGGTGACCGACTTCGTCGGCGCTCCCGAGGAGCTGATGCTGTTCTGCGGCATGGCCATCGGCCACAAGGACGAGGACCATCCGGTCAACACCCTGCGTTCCGAACGGCTGCCGCTGGAGTCGTTCGCGCACTGGATCTGACGTCGGTGGACCGACCGACCGTCGAGGTCTACGAGCAGGGGGCGGAGACGTGGACCGCGCAACGGGTGCCCCGTCACCTGGCGGCGATGGCTTGGCTCGACGTCGAACGGATCGGCCGGCTCCCGGTTGCGGATCTTGGTTGCGGTCCGGGGTGGCACCTCGAACCGCTGCGAGCACCGGCCATCGGTTTGGATGCGGCGGCGGCCATGTTGCGGGTGGCTCGTGGTCGGGTCGACGCTCCGCTCGTCCAGGCGTCGGTCGGTGCGCTGCCCTTCGGGGCGGCAACG
>JAOUGG010000280.1 GCA_029857855.1 Acidimicrobiia bacterium
TGCCCGAAACCGCCATCCTGTCGGCCGGCACCCCCAACGCCTACCGCCGCCGCCGGCCCTACACCTTCTGTCCGACCAACAACACCTGGGGCTACGACAACCGCACCGTCGGCCTTCGGGTCATCGAAGGCCACGACCACGCCGTTCGCATCGAACAGCGCGACGGTTCGGCCGACATCAACCCCTACTATCTGCTGGCCTCCCAGATCGCCGCCGGGTTGCGCGGTGTCGAAGAGGAGCTGGACCCGGGCGACCCCGAACTGGGCAACGGCTACGAAAACACGGAAGCCACCGCCCTGCCGTCCAACATCGAGACGGCGGTCGCCGCGGCCCGCGAATCGGAGTTCGTCGCCGAGCTGCTCGGGCCCGACCTGCTGGAGATCTGGTTGGGACAGGCCGACCGGGAGATCGAGTTCCTGTCCCAGCAGGTGACGCCGGTCGAGACCGCCCGATACCTGCGGAGGTTCTGATGGCCGCCGCGAACGTGTCGATCGCCGAGACCGCCCGATTCGTTCGTCGGCGCCCCGGCGCCGGTCGGAACCCGCGGTCATGAGGATCGCCCGGGTTGTCGGCGCCGCCACCGGAACCGCCAAGGCCGAAGGTCTGGCCGGCCGCAAACTCCTGGTGGTCGACATCGTTGACGCCGCCGGCAAGGTCGTGCAATCCGGCGAGATCGCCGTCGACGACCTCGGGGCCGGGGTCGACGACTGGGTCGTCCTCGCCACCGGATCGGCAGCCCGCCAGACCGGCTCCACCCGAGGACTACCGGTAGATGCCGCCGTGATCGCCATCCTCGACGAGGTCGTCGTCGGTGGCAAGTCGATCCATCGAAGTACGGACAAACCCAAGAGGAGAAGATGATATGGAGCAGATCGCTCTGGGAATGATCGAGACCCGCGGCATCGTCGCCGCCATCGAAGCGGCCGACGCCATGATCAAGGCCGCGAACGTGACCCTGGTCGGACGAGAACAGGTCGGCGGCGGTCTCGTCGCGGTGTTCGTGCGGGGCGAGGTCGGCGCCGTGAAGGCCGCGACCGACGCCGGGGCCGTGGCGGCCAACAAGATCGGCGACGTCGTCGCCGTTCACGTCATACCCCGGCCGGCGACCGAAGTCGAAAACATCCTGCCCCAGTCCGGCTGAGACATGGCGGTGGTGTTCGTTCGTGTCGCCGATCGATGGGATTCGGTGATCCCGTGAGTTCAACAGCCGACTTCCAAGCCGTGCTGGAATCGTTCAGCCAGGACCGGCGACCGGCTTCGGCCGGCTCCGACGCGCCGGTGCCCGACCTCGACCGTGTCGCCGTGCTCGGCGGCGGTATCGAGGGGCAGGCCCTGGCCGCCTGGTTCCTGGCCGAGGGTGCCTCGTCGGTCTCGCTGTTCTCGGTGTATCGAGACGATCTGGAGCAGTTGGCCCGCGGCGTCACCGTGCGCGGCAGCGGTCCGATCGGCACCTACCAGACCGATGGCAACGGGCCGGGTATCGCCGTGACCTCCGTGCTCGAGGACGCGGTGTCGTCGGCCGACCTCGTGGTCGTCACCGGTACGGTGCTCAAACAGCGAACGTACGGTCTCGTTCTCGCCGACCGCCTGCACGACGGCCAGGTTCTCCTGGTGGCCCCAGGTCGAACGTTCGGGGCGCTCGAGACGAGCTGGTGGCTCCGGGTCGGCGGCGCCCGATCCCGGGTCACCGTGGCCGAACTGTCCGATCTCCCGTTCGGCGTCGAACGCCGTGGTGGCGCGCTGCACTTCCGGCCCGGTGTCGATCCGGTCATGGCCACGCTGCCGAGCCTTCGAACCGGGGTCACCGACGCCCTGGCCCGCTACTTCCCGTCGGCCGGCGCCGGGCCGACCGTGATGCATTCGAGCTTCGCCGACTACTCGGGAGCGGTCGAGACGGTCGTCCTCGCCGTCGCCGGCCCGGCGCTCGACGAGCAACCGGCACCGCCCCCGGGCACCGTGCCCATTGCGGAACGGGTGATGGCCGCCACGCTGCGCCCGGGGCAGATCGACCTCGTCGCCAGGCTCGTCGCCGAACGACTGGCGGTGGCCGAGCGCTGGGGCGTGCGTGACCTTCCCACCCCCGATGCTGCGATCGCTGCGGCCGTCGGCGACAACAGCGCCGACGGTTCCCGCTCCATCCCCTCGGCCCCCGAAGCCCGCTCCCGGCTCCGGTGCGCCGTGCTCGGGTCACTGGTGCCGTTGGTGTCGGCGGCCGAAGTGGCCGGCGTCGACGTTCCGGCCACGCGAGCCATGATCGATCTGGTCACCGCTCTCGTCGGCGGCGATCTCGAGTCGGCCGGACGCCGGCTCGATCGAATCGGCATTGCGGCCGACAGCCTCGGCGCCGTACGTCGGGCGGTCGATCAATTCGGATTCGGAGGATCGTAGATGGACGCCGACCTTCGCAGCATCGCCCAGGCCCGGACCGCGGTGGAAACCGCGCAGATCGCCTTCGACAAGTTCAGCGGGACACCCCCGGACCACATCGACCGGATCGTCGACGCGATGGCCGAGGCGATCGAGACCGAGGCCGCCCGACTCGGGGCGATGGCCGCCGAGGAGACCGGCTACGGTAACGCCCCCGACAAGCGGATCAAGAACCTCTTCAACGCCCGAGGGGTGGCCGACTGGCTGCGCACGATCACCACCCTCGGTGTGCTGTGGCACGACGCCAACACCCACACCATGGCCGTCGGCGAACCGATGGGTGTCGTCGCCGCCCTCATCCCGGTCACGAACCCTACCTCGACGATCATCTTCAAGGTGCTCTCCGCGGTGAAGTCGGGCAATGCCATCGTCTGCGCCCCACATCCCCGGGGCGTTCGCTGCGGTGTTGAGACCGCCCGGGTCATGGCCGACGCCGCGGCCCAGCTCGGCGCTCCGGACGGGCTGATCCAATGCCTCGACGAGGTCACGATCGAGGGCACGGACGCGCTCATGCGTCATCGGGGCACGTCGATCATCATGGCCACCGGCGGCACCGCCATGGTCCGGGCCGCCCACGCGTCGGGGAAGCCGACGCTCGCCGTCGGGCCGGGCAACGTGCCGTGCTACGTGCACGAGTCGATGGCCGACGATGGGCCCGGGGGCCTGGCCGACGTGGCCGACCAGATCATCACCTCCAAGGTCTTCGACTACGGCACCGCCTGCGCCGGGGAGCAGGCCGTCATCGTCGACCGGCGCGTGGCCGACGCGCTGAAAGCCGAGTTCCGCCAAGCCGGCGGCTACTTCTGCACCCCGAACGAGGCCGACCGCCTGGCCGACGTGATCTTCGACGATCGCCAGCACATCCGGCCCGGCGGCGTCGGCCAGTCGGCCGCGGTGCTGGCCGAACGGGCCGGATTCGACATCCCGCCCAAGACCCGGGTTCTGCTGGCCACCGAGACCGAGGTCGGCCGTCACCGGCCCCTCAGCCTGGAGAAGCTCAACCCGGTGCTGGCCTGGTACGAGTCGTCGTCGTCCGACCACGGCCTCGACCTGGCCGGGCAGGTCCTCTCCTGGGGCGGGGTCGGTCACACCGCGGTGATCCACAGCCACGACAGCGGCGTCGTGTCGCGGTTCGCCCGGCTGCCGGCCGGTCGGGTGGTGGTCAACCAGCCGGCGCTGATGGCGGCCATGGGCTACTCGTCGGATCTGGAACCGAGCTTCATGCTGGGGACCGGCACCGGGTCGGGGTCGATCGTGTCCGACAACGTGAACGCCCTGCACCTCATCAACATCAAACGTGTGGTCTACGAGTCGCGACCGTGGCGATCGATCTTCGACGTCTACGGCGACGGCTGACAAGGAGTGTTTCATGAGTGATGCCGTGACCGATTCCGCCGGGGTGGTCATGCGGGCCCTGGTCCAGATCGACCGCCTGCAGCCCAAGTTCGCCGCCTACAACGGTGCCACCGTGCAGGGCTCCATCCCACTCGCCGGTGACACCATCCTCATGGGCGAGTTCGCGCCCGGCAACACCGTGTTCCGGGTGATCGACACGGCGCTCAAGGCGGCCACCATCGAGGCCACGAGCCAGATCGTCGAGCGCGAGTTCGGCTTCTTCATTCTGCGTTCACCGGTGAACGCCGAGATCGTCGCCGCCCGCGATGCCGTCCTCGACATGTTGGGGCTGAGCATCGCCGATCGTGTCAAACCCCGGGTCGAATCGACCCAGATCATCACCTCCGTCGAGCCCTATCAGGCGCAGCTCCTCAACAAGTGGCGAAAGGGTTCGCTGCTGGTACCGGGCCAGACCCTCGGTGTGATCGAGTGCTCCCCGGCGGCCTACATCGGTCTCGCGGTCAACGAGGCCGAGAAGTCGGCGTCGATCGATCTGGTCGAGGTACGGGCCGTCGGCCGGTTCGGTCGGGCGTTCATCTCCGGTGGGGAGGCTTCGGTGGAGACCGCCATGGAGGCGGCGGTGGCCGCCATCGAATCGGTCGACGGGCGGATCGGGTGACCGACGGTCGCGGCTCGTCCCGGGCCGGTGGTGGGCCCCGAGGTGCTGCGGGCCGTGTCATCGGTGATGCCGACGTCCAGGAGGCGCGTCGCCGTGGCGCCGATCGGGTCGTCGTGACCGAAGCCGACATCATCACCTCCCAGGCCCGCGATTCGGCCGAACGTCTCGATATCCGTTTCCTGCGTGGACCCCTCGAGCAGCCGGCCGTCGCCGCGGTCGACGGACCGACGGCCATGCGGCGGGCCCTCTACCGGCGCAACCCCCGGTGGATGACACCCGGGATTCCGACCGGCGCCGAACCCGGGTCGTTCCGTAGGGTCGCCTTCGTCGGGGCCGGCGGCGTCGGGGTGAACACCGCCCTCCTGGCCGCCGCCGGCTCGATCGCCGACGAACTCGTCCTCATCGACATCGTGCCCGGTTCGGCTGCAGCCACCGCGCTCGATCTGGAGCACGCGTCGGGCATCACCCGCTCGACGAGCCGGGTGATCGGCGGTACCGACGTGACCATGGTCGAAGGCGCGGACGTCGTCGTGGTGAGCGCCGGGCGTCCAAGGTCGCCGGGCATGACCCGGGCCGAGCTCGTCGGCATCAACGGGCGGGTGGTCCGCGAGGTCGGGGAGGCGGTGGCGGCGCATGCTCCGGAGGCCGTCGTGGTCGTCATCACCA